>NZ_JBFTML010000011.1:0-132131 GCF_056396925.1 Pseudomonas sp. 05N433
GTAAKGTGGTGTTCCTGCATGACCGCAAACCCGAGTTTCCCTTCGACAATCAAGGTCGGCTGGTGCGTTCTTTCGAGTGGAACGAGTTCACCGCCGGCACCATCAAGCCGGGTGCCTGGCCGGTGGATGAGTTGTATGCCGCCTATGCCAAGGACCCCGAAGGGCATTTGATGATGCCTCACGTCGGCGGACGCCGTTGCAACCTCGACTGGCACCATCCGGAGCTGGAGCGCCTGATCGAGGTCGGCTCGGCCTGGGGGCAGTTCCATTGGGTCTACGCCGAAGCGCTTCAGCGTGGCTATCGAGTGGGTGCCGCGGCGAACAGCGATGAGCATCAGGGGCGTTGTGGCGGTGGTGTTCCGGCCACGGCGGTGTTCGGCTCTCGCGGCGGGCTGACTGGCGTGGTGGCCGAGGCCTTCGATCGAGCCAGTGTTGGCAAGGCACTTCGCGCCCGTCGCACTTTTGCCACCACCGGCGAGCGTTCATTTGCCAGCCTGCGCCAGGGCCAGCATTTCATGGGTGAAGTGTTCACCGCCGATGCAAATGCCACGCTGGACTATCGACTGCTCGGAGAGGCGGGCTGGGAGCAGGTCGATCTGTTCGATGGCGACAAACTGATCTGGTCGCGCAACCTGCATCAGGAATTGGGTTTTTCCAGCCAACGTATTCGTCTGCGCCTGGGCGGCGCAAGGATCAAGGACCGTTATCGCGGCGCCTACTGGACCGGCGAGATTCGCGTGACGGGTGCGGTCATCAACGGCTTTCGCGCCTTGGGTCTCGATCACCCCGAACAAACTGTATGGCGCAAGGATGCAACGGTTCTGGCCTTTCGCACCGACACCAACGGCGACACCGACAGCATCGAAATCGACTTGTCGCAATTGGCCGGCGCCACGCTGCAGGTTCATAGCCGCATCGATAACTACATCAAGGTCGGCGACCCGTCTGAACCGCAACCTTACGTGCATGCGCCGACGGTGCTGATGGAGTTGTCCGGCGATGAGTTGCTGGTGCAATCGCAAGTGAGTGAAGAGTTGCCGGGCGCGGAGTTGAAGGTGTCCCTCGAAAGGACAACCGCTGCGCCGCTGCCTCGTGAACTGCAAGGGCAAATCGAGCTTGCCCGGTTGAATCTGGAGCAGGGGCGTGAACATCCATTATTCATCTGCGCCCGGCAGCGCGATCAATCCCGAGTCTGGACCTCGGCGCTGTTTCTTACGTTATAAACGGCCATAAAAAAGGGCAGCTCAAAGCTGCCCTTGTCCCAACCCATTCCTTAGGCCGCGGTAAACAGCTTGTGCGGATCCATGACGAATTTCTTCGGCGCCCCGGCATCGAACTCGTGGTAGCCACGCGGCGCGTCGTCCAGGCTGATCACCTGCACGCCGACGACCTCGGCAATCTTGATCCGGTCCCACATGATCGCCTGCATCAGCTGACGGTTGTACTTCATCGTCGGGGTCTGGCCGGTGTGGAAACTGTGGGACTTGGCCCAGCCGAGGCCGAAACGGATGTTCAGGCTGCCATGCTTGGCGGCTTTATTGACCGCACCCGGGTCTTCGGTGACATACAGACCGGGGATACCGATATTGCCGGCGACCCGCACCACGCCCATCAGCGCGTTGAGCACATCGGCCGGGGCCTCGTGCTGCGCGCCGTCATGGCCGTGGCCACGGGCTTCGAAGCCRACCGCATCGACCGCACAATCGACTTCCGGCTCACCGAGCAGGTTGGCGATTTGCTCGTGCAGCGGAGTGTCCAGGGTCAGGTCGGCGATCTCGAAGCCCTGGGCCTTGGCATGCGCCAGGCGCAGCGGATTGACGTCGCCGACTATCACCACCGCCGCACCCAGCAGACGGGCAGAGGCGGCGGCAGCCAGTCCGACCGGACCGGCGCCGGCGATATACACCGTGCTGCCAGGGCCGACACCGGCGGTCACCGCGCCATGGTAGCCGGTCGGCAGGATATCGGAGAGGCAGGTCAGGTCGCGGATTTTCTCCATTGCCTTGTCGCGGTCGGGCAGCTTCAACAGGTTGAAGTCGGCATACGGCACCAACACATATTCGGCCTGGCCGCCAACCCAGTCACCCATGTCCACATAGCCATAGGCACCGCCGGGGCGCGCCGGATTGACCGTCAGGCAGACGCCGGTGTGCTGCTCCTTGCAACTGCGACAACGGCCGCAGGCGACGTTGAACGGCACTGATACCAGGTCACCGATCTGCACGTTTTCCACGTCACGGCCCTTCTCGATGACCTCGCCGGTGATCTCATGGCCAAGCACCAGCCCGACCTGGGCCGTGGTCCGGCCACGCACCATATGCTGGTCGGAGCCGCAGATATTGGTCGAAACCACGCGCAGGATCACGCCATGGTCAATGCGCTTGCCGCGCGGGTCTTCCATTTTCGGATAGGGGATGGTTTGCACCTCGACCTTGCCTGCGCCGAGATACACGACACCACGATTACCAGACATGATTTCACCTCGCTTTTGTTGTTGTGAGAACACGGCCCTTGTACTGCGAAGGGTCGCACGGCCTTACAGTGCGGCGGTAAATGTCTTGCGTTTGCGCGTGAATGCAGATGGGTTGGAAGTCACCTTCCAACGATGCGTGATAAGCCGTCATCGTATTGATCCTACGCCTGGTATCAGCACCCTGCGAGGGCATTTAGCACCCAATTACCCCCCCGGTTGGCAGGGCTGGCGCAGGAGTAACGGGCGCTGAACGCCGTGTTTGCCCCCCCATCAAAGCACAGTGCTAAAAATATTTTTATCTGATAAATGTTTTATTGACTAAAAAATAATACCGGGTAATTATTTCCCTGCATCTGCTTTCACGCAGAGTCATTTTGCAGGGGAAACCCGATGAGTCAGAACACCGTGCCGTTGCTGGCCAGTCTTTACATCGAGACGAATGAATCGTCACTCGACAGGCGCTTGGCGCCTTTGTTTATGCAGGGTTTTCCGGCCGAGCCGAAACGCCGCGTCACCTGGAACAACTGGATGCGTCCACCGTTCAATCAGTGGGGGTTCCGCAATCTGGCGCGCCTGCGTCCCTCCATTGATGTGGAGGCGGGTGGTGGACCGGTCAGTGTCTTGAAGGAAGCGCCACAAGCGCTGGATGAACTGCACTTCGACAGTGAATGTGGCTTGAGCGTCAGTGTCATCGATCATCTGGTGGTCAGTCAGACCGACGCCTTTTTGGTGATGCAGGGCGACACCGTGCTGTTCGAGCGTTACTTCAACGGCCAGCGTCCCCGGGACCGGCATGTCATGTTCTCGGTGACCAAGTCGCTGATCGGCACCCTGGGGGAGCAACTGGTCTGCGATGGCATCCTCGATCCGCAATTGCCGGCGGCGTATTACGTGTCCGAACTGTTGGGTAGCGCGTTTGGCGATGCCACGGTGCGCCAGCTGTTCGACATGGCCGTGGGCATCGACTACAGCGAAGTCTATGACGATCCCAACTCCGAGAGCTCGCAGTACGGCTATGCCTGCGGTTTCCAGCCGGCACCTGCGCAGTACGCTCAGTTCGAGTCGCTGTATCAGTACCTGCCGTCGCTGAAAAAACGCGGCAGTCACGGCGGCTTTTTCCATTACGTGACCGCCACCACCGAAGCCCTGGCCTGGGTCATGGAGCGCGCTTCGGGCAAGGCTTGCAATCAATTGCTGCAAGACATCTGGAGCCAGTTGGGGTGTGAGCGCGACGGCTACTTCATGGCCGATCCTTGGGGGCGTAGCGTTGCCGGTGCCGGTTTCAACGCCACCTTGCGAGACATGGCGCGGTTCGGTCGGCTGCTGGCCAACGACGGTCGCCATGATGGGCTGCAATTGCTGTCGACCGAGACGGTTGCACGCATTTGCGCCGGCTCCGATCCAGCGATCTACGCCAAAAACTCCGAGTTCTCCCAATGGACCCCTGACGCTTCCTACCGCAGCCAGTGGTACGTCTTCAACGACCACAGTCAGGCGATCATGGCCGGCGGTATCCACGGCCAGTACCTGTTCGTCGATAAGCCGTCCGGTGTGGTGATCGTCAAGCAGTCATCGCTGACCGAGGCTGTCAGCCCGTTCGATGCTGACAGCGTGCGCATGCTGCGTGCCATCGCCGCGCACCTTACTCACTGAAACGCCTCATAACGACAAGAAGTTTGCGACCTATTCGCCTGGCTCGACCAGGTGTTGGCGGCGCTTTGCGCCGCCATTCACTGCCCTGTAACAACAATAATCACACAGGAGCTTCATATGGTTCTCATGACGCGTTTCTCTCGAACGCTCTTAGCGGTCAGCTTACCCCTGACCGCCCAAGTCGCACTGGCGGGCTACACCTTCGAGGATGGCAACCTCAAGGGTGAGGTCAACTTCACTGCCGGCGGTGCGACCCTTTCCACCCGTAACGTCAACTTCGGCAGCGGCCGCGTCGATGCGCGCAGTGGCAAGAATGGCGGTACGAAAATCGACTGGCAGGAGCTCTACGTCAAGCCCGGCGTCAAGCTGGAATACGCCCTGCAGCCAGACTTCAGCCTGTTGGCCGGTGGCTCGCTGGTGGCGGCGACCACCTTTGGCGACGGCGATGCCGGCGGCTTCACCCGCAGCTCTGATGGTGATGTAGCCACCGAAGAACTCTACGGTGGTTTCCGGGCCGGGGAGTGGACGCTCACAGCCGGTCGCCAGAACTACATGATCGGGACCGGCTTCATCGTCATGGACGGTAACCTCGACCAACTCAAGGACGGCGCCTACTGGCTTGGCCCCAGAACCGCCTTCAAGGATTCGGCCATCCTGGCCTGGGATCATGGCGCATTGAAGACCCAGGCCTTCACCTTGCGGGTCGATGACGATCTGGGTGACTTCCGCATGACCGGCGCTAACCTGGACTACAACCTCGACGACCAGGTGACACTGGGGGCCATGGCGATGAAGGTCAACGCGCTGGGGCCCAAGGGCAGTACACTGCCACGACGCCGGGACGGGATGCAGGTGTACAACGTGCGTGCGTTGAAGGCCAAAGTACCGGGCGTGCCGGACTTGACCCTGAATGCCGAATACGCCGTGGAACGGGGCAGTGGTGAAGGCGTGGATTACGAGGCCAACGCCTGGTACGGTCAGGCGGATTACGCCTTCAACACGTTGCCGCTGACCCCGGTGATCGGCTATCGCTACGCCAGTTTTTCCGGCGACGACAACCTCGCCGACAACCGGCAGAAAGCCTGGGAGTCACTGAGCAAGGGCTTCGTCGACTGGAGCACCTGGCTGGTGGGGGATGTCGTCGGCAACTACCTGCTGTTCAACAGCAACGAAAACGTCCAGCAGTTCTCGCTCAAGACCCACCTCAATGAAACGCTGACCCTCGGCGCGATCCACTATCAGTTCTGGCTGGACGAGAAAAACTACATGGGTGCGCAGGTCAGTGATCGGCGCTTTGCGGACGAGAGTGTGGTTTTCCTCGACTGGACCCCGACGCCGTCGTTCTATACGTCGCTCTCCTATAACTGGGTCAAGCCGCTGGCCGCTGCCAGGCAGGTGTTCGGCGATGACCAGAAATTCAGCGCGCTGGAACTGTACTTCACCTACCGCTATTAAGTGCCGCGAGCCTTCGCGGCCGCGCAGGAGTGCTTAACCATGAACATGTTTTTGCGTAACACCTTATTGGGCGCTGTAGTGTCGTTGCTGGCCAGCGGGGTGTGCCTGGCTGAAGAGCGCACGGTGCGGATCTACAACTGGATCGAATACCTGCCACCTGAAGTGCTCAAGAGCTTCCAGGAGGAAACGGGCATCCGTCCGGTCTACGACGTTTTTGACAGTGTCGAAACCCTGGAGTCCAAGCTGCTGACCGGCAATTCCGGGTATGACGTGGTGTACCCCGGCAGCGCCAACCTGAGTCACCTGATCGCCGCCGGTGCCGTCCAGCCGCTGGACCGCAACCAGCTGCCGAACTGGCGGCACCTGGACCCGGAGTTCATGAAAACCCTGGAAGCCGCGGGTGATACGGGCAACCGTTACGCGGCACCGTACCTGTGGGGCACCACGCTGATCGGCTACAACGTCGACAAGGTTCAGCAAGTCCTGGGCGCCAATGTGCAGATGAACACCTGGGACATGATCTTCAAGGAAGAGAACCTCGCCAAGCTGGCCAGTTGCGGTGTCGGTTTCCTCGACGCAGCCAACGAAATCGTGCCCATCGCCTTGCACTACAAGGGCCTCGACCCCAACAGCCAGAAGCGCGAAGACTACCCGCAGGCCCAGGCGGCGATGATGAAGATTCGCCCGCACATCACCTACTTCAACTCCTCACGCTACGGCATGGACCTGGCCAACGGTGACATTTGCGTAGCCGTCGGCTGGTCGGGTGGCGTGGCGCTGGCCAAGCAACTGGCCGATGCGGCCGGCAAGGGCGTCAGGGTGGAGATGGCGTTACCCAAGGAAGGCGCGCCGATGTGGTCGGACGTGATGATGGTGCCGACCAACGCCCCCCATACCAAAGAAGCCTATGAGTTCATCAACTACATCCTGCGCCCTGACGTCATTGCCCGGATCAGCAACAAGATCGGTTACCCCAATCCGAACAAGGACGCCACCGCACTGGTGAACGCCGAGATCCGTAATAACCCCAACATGTATGTGCCGGACGAAGCGCGCAAAACACTGTTCGCTCTGCAGCCCATGCCGGCAGCCGTGGAGCGGATTCGCACCCGCACCTGGACCACCATCAAGACCAACCGCTGATCATTGTGGCCCGGCGTCGTGACGTCGGGCTCGCCAGCAACGAGACGCGCCTCGGCTATGGCATGCAGCCAGTCTGGGAGGAGGCTGGCGTTCTCAGGCCCGCATTCCGTAAAAGAGCAGTTCGGTGATACGCCTTACCTGGGCGGAGTGTGACTCGATGTCCGGCTGTTCCTGGTTGACCAGCCTGAACAACTGCAGGTGTGAGTAGTCGTTCAACAGGAAGGCGGCCAGGTCGACGTTGAGGTCGGCGCGTAGCTTGCCGGCCTGTTGCAGTTCTCTGAGTAAACCGCTGATTTCGGCCCTGAGCGCATCGTTCATGGCCCGATAACCTTCGGGCAGTCCGTTATCACCACCAAATAGAATCAACGGCAGCAGTTCACGCCAGAGACTGGGATGCATGACTTCCAGGGCGTAACCGGTCAGCAGGCGTTCCAGGTAGCACAGGGCCTCGACCGGATCTTCTATTTCAGGGATCTGGTTGCGGGTGTCCTTGAGGGCGCGCTGGTCGGCGTCGTGCAGGATTTCCAGGATGATTTCCTGCTTGTTGCCGAAGTACTTGAACACGGTGGGCGCCGACACCCCAGCCTGGTTGGCGATCTGTTCGATGGTGGTGTTCTGGAAACCTTGACGCTCGAACAGTTCGATCGCTGCCTTGCTGATGGCTTGGCGTCGTTCGACTTTCTGACGTTCACGCAGTCCGCTCACGGTTGATCCCTTGTCGCTATGAATAAAGGGGGCGCATGTCGCCCAATCATCCATGCAAAATACTTAATCGGGTAAAACTTTTAAAGCGCTAATTTCTGTAGTGCGCGGTTATCCCGGAAGCGAAAAGTCTCGTTGGCTGATGGCGAGAGTCCTCAGGTTTTATAGTTAATTTCATTAATCTTTTACACACTGTTCACCGTGCATTGGTCCGTCTGAATCAAGCCGATGCCTGTCGGTATTTTTTCAGTCGATAGGCAAACTGCGCACGACTCAAACCCAGCAGTCGCGCGGCAGCGGCCAGATTGCCTTGGCTTTTTTGCAGCGCTTCATCGATCAGGCGCGACTCCAGCCCTTCAATGGAGAAGCCGTGTTCCAGGCGAGCCAGGGTCTCCAGCAAGGCCGGGCGAGGCTGTGTGCCGGTGGGACTCTGGTCGGTTGCGGCGAGGCTGCCATTGTCGTCCAGAGAGTACGCATCCTGCGGCATGGGTTCGTTGCGAAACAGGTGGACCAGATCGATGGCTTGGCCGTCTTCGCTGGCGATCAGGCCGCGCTCCACCAGGTTCTGCAGTTCCCGTACGTTGCCGGGGAAGTCATAGCGCAATAACACCTTGAGTGCGCGCATGGTCAGGCCGGCGGGTTTGCGGGCGTAGGCCTGACAGAAGCGCCGCAGGAACGCGTTGACCAGCAACGGAATGTCGTCGCGACGTTCGCGCAGCGGTGGCAGCACGATGGGGTAGACATTCAGCCGGTAGAACAAGTCTTCGCGAAATTCTCCGGCCGCCACGGCTTTGCGCAAGTCGACATTGGTGGCCGCCACCACCCGGACGTCGACCTTGATGGGCTGGCCACCGCCGATGCGCTCGATCTCTCGCTCCTGCAATGCACGCAGCAACTTGCCCTGACCCGGCAGGCTGAGGCTGGCGATTTCGTCGAGAAACAGCGTGCCGCCCTGGGCGCGCTCGAAGCGTCCGGGGCGCGAATGGGTCGCGCCGGTGTAGGCGCCACGTTCGACACCAAACAGCTCAGCCTCGATCAGATTGTCCGGGATGGCGGCGCAGTTGAGCGCCACGAAAGGTGCTCGATGGCGTGGGCTGAACTGATGCAACTGACGGGCGAACAACTCTTTGCCGACCCCGGACTCGCCGCTGAACAACACCGTGGCGGGCGTCGGCGCCACGCGCTGCAAGGCGAGGGTAGCGGCATTGAAGGCCGCGCTGGCGCCAATCGGTTTTGGCCCGCCGGGGTTTTCGCTGTCGTCATCCTGGGGGGCGGGCGCCGGGGCTTGAGGCTGTTTGGGCTCGGCGCTTGAGGGTGAGGCAGTGAGATAACTCAGGTCCTGCTCGACATCGCCCCATTGTTCGGCGGTCTTGCCGATCACCCGGCAGCTCTCATGGCCCATGCCCCGGCATTCGGTTTCGCGGAAGATCACCAGACGACCGAACAGCCCGCTGACATAACCGATGGCATAGCCCAGTTCGGTCCAGCACACCGGATCCTGGCCGATCCCGTAGGCGGCGATATGTTCGTCGGCCTCACAGGAGTGGTGCCAGAGGAATTCACCTTCATAGAAGCCTGAGTCGGCGTCGAATTTGAAGTGCAGGGGTTCGACCTTGGTCATGCCTTCGAGTGTATGCAGACGCGTGCCGGCCGAGAAAACCGCCGCGGCGTCGGCGTCTGGCCAGCGCTCGCGGATCAGCCGCGCATCGCGCGCGCCGGAGAGATAGCCGGTACGGGTAAACAGGCCGCGGCTCTGTTCCAGTCCCTGGCGCTCGATAATTTCCCGTCGCAGCGCGCCGAAGGATGAGCTGTGCAATAGCAGCATGCGCTGGTCGTTGAGCCAGATACGTCCGTCAACAGGGGAAAAGAACAGGCATTCGGTCAACTCGGCCAGGGTCGGTGAGTTGCCTTCGGCCAGTTGGGTACTGTCGCCTCGGGGCGAGAAATGCTCCTCCTGCACGGCAAGATGAGGAAGCAGCGAATGGGGATTGTTCATTGTTATGCCCCTGAGCGAGTCGACTGGTCGAAATGATCAACTAGCAAAACAGTTATTAAACATAACTTTATCATTTGGACAAGTGGCGAGCTGCCGGCTGTACGCCAAGCACCTTGTCCTATTCGCAAACACCCCTCTACAGCCCGCAAGCCAGAGCCTTCGCCACTTGAAATGCGGCGCGACGCAGGAAGTCGGCACAGCCCTTGCTCTAGCGCTTTCACCACGCAGACGCCTTGCATCGTTTTAGCAAGGCCGCGTCAGGCAATGACAAACACAAGAGCCGGGAGACCGAAATGTCGGTAAGTGAACCATCTGATTTTCTGCGGGACGAGCCATGGCGTGAACGCATCTTCAATGGTGACTGGCTACGTCCATTGGGCGGCAGCCATAGCGTCATCGAACCGGCCACCGGCGAGGTGTTGACCGTCACCGGTTTGGCCGATGCAGCGGACATCGCGTTTGCCAGCCTGAACGCCGCTCGTGCTCAACCGGCCTGGGCGGCATTGGGGCCACGGGAACGCGCAGAGATCTTTCGTAAAGCTGCCGCACTGGCCCAGCAACACTTTGCCGAACTGGCGTTGTACATCGCCCGGGAAAGTGGCGGCAGTCTGTTCAAGGGTGAACATGAGGTCCGTGAGGCGATCGTGTTGCTGCATCAGGCGGCCGGGCTGCTGTCGCAACCCCATGGTCTGGTTCTGCCGAGCGAAGCGGGGCGCTTGTCCTATGCACGCCGGTTGCCCCATGGCGTGGTCGGGGTGATCTCGCCGTTCAACTTTCCCTTGGTGTTGTCCCTGCGTTCGGTGGCGCCGGCGCTGGCGGCGGGCAACGCCGTGGTGCTCAAGCCCGATCCGCAGACCCCGGTCAGTGGCGGTTTCATCATTGCCCGGTTGTTCGAGGCGGCCGGTCTGCCCAAGGGCTTGCTGCAGGTGTTGCCGGGTGCAGCGCCAGCCGGAGAAGCGCTGTGCCGCGATCCGCATGTGCGGATGATCGCGTTCACCGGCTCCACCGCAGCGGGGCGCAAAGTCGCGGAGCTGGCTGGGCGTCATCTGAAAAAAGTCGCCCTGGAGCTGGGCGGCAAGAACTCGTTGATCGTGCTCGAAGACGCCGATCTCGAACTGGCGGCCAGTAACGCCGCCTGGGGTGCCTGGCTGCATCAGGGGCAGATTTGCATGGCCACCGGACGCATCCTGGCCCATGAGTCGATTGCACAAGAACTGGTCCGCCGGTTGGCAGAAAAGGCACGGGCAATCACGGTTGGCAATGCCGCTCGCGGTGAGGCGGTGCTGGGGCCGTTGATCAACAAACGCCAGCTGTTGCGAGTGCATGAAATCGTCACGGAGAGTGTGACGGCCGGGGCAACTCTGCAAGCCGGCGGCGAGTATGAGCAGCTCTTCTACCAACCCACGGTGCTTTCCGGTGTGCGCCCGGGCATGCGCGCGTTCGACGAGGAAATCTTCGGCCCGGTGGCCACGGTGGTGAGTTTTGCCAGCGACGATGAGGCCATCGACCTGGCCAACCGCACCGAGTATGGCTTGTCCGCGGGGATCATTTCGCCTTCGGTCGGGCACGCGATGGCGATGGGCGAGCAACTCAATTGCGGGCTGTTGCACATCAACGACCAGACAGTGGCCGACGAATGCATCAACCCCTTCGGCGGACGCGGCAGCTCAGGAAATGCCGGCAGCGTAGGCGGCCCGGCCGACTGGGATGAATACACCCAATGGCAATGGGTGACGGTCAAGGATAAGGCGCCGCGTTACCCGTTCTGACGGGCCGGTTTTGCCGGGCCGACAAGGTAGGTCGGCTCACCGAGTACACAAAAATAATAAGAGGACTCAACATGAAACTCGACAACAAGATTGTGCTGGTGACTGGCGTCTCTTCGGGTATCGGCGCGGCCACGGCAAGCCTGCTGCGCAGCCACGGCGCCCAGGTGATTGGCGTGGACCTGAAGGCGCCGCACATGACCCTGGATGGTTTTGTTCAGGGCGATCTGAGCAGTGCCGAGAACATCGACCGGTTGCTGGCGCAGCTACCGGCACGGATCGACAGCCTGTGCAATATCGCCGGGGTGCCGGGCACTGCAAACCCGCAACTGTTGGCGCGGGTCAACTACCTGGGATTGCGCCACTTGAGCAGCGCGTTGCTGCCACGCATCAACGCTGGCGGCAGCATCGTCAATATCGCCTCGATCCTCGGCGCCGAGTGGCCGTTACGTCTGGAACAGCACAAGGCGCTGGCGCGCATCGAAGGTTTCGCCGCCGGGCAGGCCTGGCTGGCCGAGCACCCGGTACCGGACCAGACCTGCTACCAGTATTTCAAGGAAGCCTTGATCGTCTGGAATTACCTGCAGGCACAACCCTGGTTTCTCGAACATTCGGTGCGCATGAACAGCGTCGCGCCAGGTCCGGTTTTCACGCCGATCCTCGGCGACTTCGTGAGCATGCTCGGTGAGGCCCGAACCCAGGCCGATGCCCATCGCATGAAACGCCCCGCTTATGCCGATGAGGTAGCGGCGGTGATCGCTTTCCTGTGTGCCGACGAGTCGCGCTGGATCAACGGCGTCAACCTGGCCGTCGATGGCGGATTGGCCTCCACCTACATCTGAAATGCACACCAGTAGACAGCGGCTGTGGCGAGGGAGCTTGCTCCCGTTCGGCTGCGAAGCAGTCGTAAACCGGTGCACCGGTTCTACTTGAGGGCCGTTGCGCGCCCCAACGGGGCGATGCGGCGTTCCGACAAGCCCCCTCGCCACAGATGCACAGGCAAAAATAAAAATAATGAGGAGCGTCCATGGACAACGTTAAACGTTGCTTTCGTTTCAAGCATTGCGCCCTGTTTCTGGCGTTATGCAGCGCCGGTGTGATGGTCGAAAGGGTCGAGGCCATGCAAATGGACCTTGGTGATTCCGACTGGAAACTGCGTTGGGACAACACCATCAAGTACAGCCAGGCCTGGCGTCTTCAGGGGCAGGACAGCCGATTGGTCAACGCACCGACCGCCAACGGCCTGTATCCCTCGATCCAGAGTCAGGGTGATAAAAACTTCAGCAGTGGCCTGGTCTCCAATCGTCTGGACCTGTTTTCCGAAATGGACCTCAGCCGGCAAAACTATGGCCTGCGCGTGAGCGGCGCAGCCTGGTACGACGATATCTACAACAAGGGCACCGACAGCAGCGAGCAAACGCATTTCCTCAGCGAAACCCGCAAGCTCCACGGTCGCGATGCGGAAATTCTCGACGCCTTCGTGTTCCTGCGCGGTGACCTCGGTGAAGACTCCCAGGGCGTGGTGCGTCTGGGCCGACACAGCCTGATCTACGGCGAAAGCCTGTTTTACGGTGGCAACGGCATTGCCAATGCCCAGGGCCCGACCGATGTGGTCAAGTTGCTCAGCGTGCCGGGGACCCAGTTCAAGGAGATCCTGCGTCCGGTCAATCAGATCTCCGGGCAGTTGCAGATCAACCCGCAGTTGTCGGTGGGCGCTTACTACCAGTTTGAGTGGGAACGCTCCAATGTGCCCGGCGCCGGCAGCTACCTGAGCGATATCGATGCCATCGGTTACGGCAGCGGTTCACTGCGCGAAGTGTTCGGCAACGACACGGTGAATGGCGGTGATTTGAAACCGCGAAATTCGGGGCAGGGCGGTATGCAGATCCGCTTCAAGCCGACCGGCACCGAGCTGGAGTTGGGTTTCTACGCTGCGCAGTATCATGACAAAACCCCGACCGGCCTGTACGCCTACCTCGACGGTGCGGCTGCGGCCGCCACGGGGTTGCCGATCCTGAGTTCCTATCGTCAGGTCTACGCCGAAGACATCAAGACTGCCGGCGTCAGCTTCTCCACCGCTTATGGGCCGTTCAACTTTGCCGGTGAAACTTCCGTGCGCTGGAACGCGCCGCTGGTGAGCAATCTGCAAGTGGTGGCCCCTGGCGTGGCGGCCGATGGCGACGATAACTCACTGTTTGCCAGGGGCAAAACCGCTCACGCCAACCTGTCGGCGATTTACCTGTTATCGCCCACCGCATTTTGGGATGGCGGCTCGGCACTGGCCGAGCTGGCCTGGAACCGCACCCTGAGCGTGACCGAGAACGCCGCCGCGCTGGATGCCAACACCACCCGCGATGCTACGGCACTGCGGGTATTGGTGGAGCCGGCGTACTTCCAGATTGTCGACGGGATCGACCTGACCGTGCCGATCGGCATGGGTGTGGTACTCGATGGGCGCTCTTCGGCGGTCAACAAATCGGGCTTCGGCAATACCCATTCCGGCGACTGGAGTGTCGGGCTCAAGGCCACCTACCTGCAGCGCTGGGATGTCGGCCTGAACTACGTGAACTTCTTCGGTGCCCCAAAAGCCGGGCTGCGCGAGGACGGCAATTTCAGTTACGGGCAGTCGTTGGCCGACCGCGACTTCGTCTCGCTCTACGTGAAAACCTCATTCTAATAAGGTGGATTCGCCATGCAGAACAAAGCATTTCTCAACACTTGCGTCCTCACCCTGGCCCTTGCCGGCATGAGCCTGGCGCAGGCGGCCGTGTCGCCTGAGCAGGCTGCACGTTTGAAGACTGAACTGACACCCCTTGGTGGCGAGCGCGCCGGCAACGCCGATGGCAGCATCCCGGCCTGGCAAGGCGGTTACACCAAGGTCGCGCCTGGCTACAAGCCAGGTGACAAACGTCCCGATCCATTCGCCGGTGAAAAACCGCTGTATTCGATCAAGGCCTCGAACATGGAGCAGTACGCCAATGTATTGGCCGAAGGCACCAAACTGCTGCTGAAGAAATACCCGGACTATCGCCTGGACGTCTACCCGACCCATCGCTCGGCGGCAGCCCCGCAATGGGTGTATGACAACACCGGCAAGAATGCCACCCGCGCCACGCTGGACGTGGCGAGCGAGAAAGTCACCGGCGCCTATGGCGGCATCCCGTTCCCGATCCCGGAAAACGGTACGCAAGTGCTGTGGAACTATCGATTGTCCTGGCAGGGCGGCGACACCATCAGCTCGCCTTTCGATACCTGGCTGATGACCGCCGGCGGCAAGAAAGTCCAGGCAACCCGCGCCCAGTACACCTACCAGTTTCCCTACTACGTCGAAGACGGCAGCCTGGAAAACTTTTCCGGCAAGTACCTGGTGGGCAAGCTGCTGACCGAGTTGCCATCGTCCAAGGCCGGTGAAGGCCTGATGACCCATTGGGACCTGGACCCGGCCAACCGCGCGGCCTGGCAGTATCTGGTCGGTCAGCGCCGGGTGCGTCGTGCGCCGAACATTGCCTACGACACCCCGGACTTCGTGACCTCGGGGGTCGGTCTGTTCGACGAAGCGTTCATGCTGTTCGGGCCTACCGATCGCTATGACCTCAAGCTGATGGGCAAGAAAGAACTGATCGTCGCCTACAACAATAACCGCGCCGGCCTGGCCAAGAGCGACGACCTGGTCAAGCAGAACTTCCTCAATCCTGACCTGGTGCGTTGGGAGAAACATCGGGTCTGGGTGGTCGAGGCCACGCTCAAATCCGGCAAGCGCCATGTGGTGCCGCGTCGCACCTACTACATCGACGAAGACTCCTGGCAGATCCTGATGGCCGACGGGTATGACGCGCAGGGCAAACTCGGACGGCAGATGTATTCGCTGACGCTGCTGGCGCCGGACCTGCCGGCCCTCACCGCGCAGGTCATGTGGGGCAGCTACAACCTCGACACCGGGGCTTACTTCCTCAACTCCTCGAGCAACGATCTGGCGGTCCAGTACCAGAAAGTCGCGAAACCTTCGGCGTCCTATTTCACACCGGATGCCATGGCCAACGAAAACATGCGTTGAACCTGGGGAGGCCGCGGCGGGTGAGGGTGCGCGCTGCGGTCGCCTGTGACTTTGCGAGTGGGATAAAGACATGATGGGGCAAAAACGCTATGCAGGCTTTGGCCTGCGCCGGGGCGCCTGCGTCCTGGCATTGGGTTTGATGGCGTGTGTGTTCAGCGCCCAGGCGAGCACGTTTGCCGTACTGCAGCAGCCGGCACTGTCGACCGCCAAGGCCCAGCGCGCGGCATTGCTCGGGCTGACCCGGGCCGGCGAGCGACTGGTGGCGGTCGGCGAGCGCGGGATCGTGCTGCTCTCGGATGACGCTGGAGTCAATTGGCGCCAGGCCAGTGTGCCGGTCAGCGTCAGCCTGACGGCGGTGCAGTTCGTCGATGCCGAGCAGGGTTGGGCAGTCGGTCATCTGGGCGTGGTGTTGCACACCGAGGACGGCGGTGAAACCTGGCACAAGCAACTCGACGGTGAACGCGCCGCCGCGCTGGCGGTGCAGGCCGCTGAGCGCGATGCCGATCAGCCGGGCGGCGCCGGCAACCTGGCGCAGGCCCGGCAGATGCTCGACGACGGACCGGACAAACCGTTCCTCGACCTGTACTTCAGTGACCGCCTGCATGGCTACGTCGTTGGCGCCTATAACCAGATCTACCGCACCGACGACGGTGGGCGAAGCTGGCAGCCGTGGATGCAGCATGTGGACAATCCGCAGGGCTTGAACCTGTATGGCATTCGCGTCTCGGGCAACGATCTGCTGCTGGTGGGGGAGCGCGGTTTGCTGTTGCGTTCGACCGATGCCGGGCATTCATTCCAGGCCTTGAAGTCACCTTATGAAGGCAGCTTTTTCGGCCTGCTCGGCACTCGCGGCGGCGCCTTGATTGCCTATGGTTTGCGCGGTAACGCCTGGTGGTCCGATGACCGTGGCGGCAGTTGGCGACGCCTCGACACCGGCATCGAATCGACACTGGCGAGCGCCATCGAACTGCGTGATGGCAGCCTGCTGTTGGCCAGCCAGGGCGGCGAACTTTTATTCAGCCATGACCAAGGTCGTAGCTTCGACAAACGCCAGAGCCGCAGCGGCGGGACTGTCGCGGCCGTGCAACAGGCGGCCGACGGCAGCCTGGCCAGCGTCGGTTTGAGCGGTGTGGCCGCTGACCAGGATCCACGAGCCTCTGGCAAACCTTGAATCTTCACGGTGCAGCGCTATCGGGCCACGGCCCGTGCAACAGGAGTCAGACTTGAAAGACGACAAAACCCAAACCGTGATCGGCCGCCTGGCAGACTTCGACCAGGCGTCGGGCAACTTCGCCGAGCGGGCGATCTTCAACCATCGACCGCTGGTGATCCTGCTGTGTCTGCTGGTGACGCTGGTGCTCGGCTGGCAAGCCACGCGCATCGGCATCAATGCCAGTTATGAGAAAACCATTCCCACGGGGCATCCCTATGTCGCCAACTTCCTGGAGAATCGCAGTGAGTTGAGCGGCCTGGGCAACTCGCTGCGGATCGCCGTGGAGGTCAAACAAGGCAGCATTTTCACCAAGGACTATCTCGACACCTTGGCCAGGCTCAACGACGAGCTCTATCTGCTGCCGGGTGTCGACCGGCCCTACATGAAATCGTTATGGACCCCGACCACGCGCTGGACCGCCGTGACCGAGGAGGGGCTCGATGGCGGCACCGTGATCCCCGACGACTACGATGGCTCGGCGGCCAGTATCGAACAGGTGCGGACCAACGTCGCGCGTTCCGGTGAGGTCGGTCAATTGGTGGCCGGCAACTTCAAGTCCAGCGTGATCTTCGTGCCATTGCTGGACATCAGTCCGCAGACCGGCAAAGCCCTGGACTACGGCGAATTTTCCCGGCAACTGGAAGCCCTGCGGGACAAGTACCAGAGCGATGACCTGCGGATTCACATCACCGGTTTCACCAAAATCGTCGGCGACCTGATCGAGGGGCTGACTCAGGTCTTGCTGTTCTTCGTGGTGGCGGTACTGGTGACGGTGTTGGTGCTGTTTGGCTACACTCGTTGCGCGCGCAGCACGCTGGTGGTGGTGACGTGTTCGCTGGTGGCGGTGCTCTGGCAGCTGGGTCTGCTCGCCACCCTCGGTTATGAATTGGACCCGTACTCGGCGCTGGTGCCGTTTCTGGTGTTCGCCATTGGCATGAGCCACGGCGCGCAGAAGATGAACGGCATCATGCAGGACGTCGGTCGCGGCACCCACCGGGTGGTGGCCGCGCGTTATACCTTCCGCCGACTGTTCGCGGCCGGCATGACCGCGTTGCTCTGTGATGCGGTGGGCTTCGCGGTGCTGCTGCTGATCAATATCCGGGTGATTCAGGATCTGGCGATCACCGCCAGCCTCGGCGTGGCGGTGCTGATTTTCACCAACCTGATTCTGTTGCCGATCCTGCTCAGCTATATCGGTGTCAGCCCGGCAGCGGCGCAACGCAGCCTGAGTTCGGAAAACGCCGAACTGCAGGCACAGATCAAGCATCCGTTGTGGCGCGTGCTCGATTTGTTCACCCAGCGGCGCTGGGCTATTTGCGCCATTCTGGGCGGTCTGCTGCTGGCAGCGTTCGGTTTTGCCGTGAGCCTGCACCTGAAGATCGGTGATCTCGATCCCGGCGCTCCGGAGTTGCGGGCTGACTCGCGCTACAACCGCGACGCGCTGTTCATGACCCAAAACTATGCGGCCAGCTCGGATATTTTCGTGGTCATGATCAAGACTCCGGAAGATCAGTGCACCCGTTACGCGAGCCTGTCGGCAGTGGATGCGTTGGCCTGGCAGCTGGAGCAATTGCCCGGCGTGGAGTCGACCAGCTCGATGGCGGCGCTGAGCAAAATCGCCACGGCCGGTTACAACGAAGGCAACTTCAAATGGTATGAGCTGATCCCCAATGACGGTGCGCTGGGCGCCGTGCAAACCCGTGCACCGAGGGAGCTGTTCAATCAGGGCTGCTCGATGTTGTCGCTGTACGTTTACCTGGCCGATCACAAGGCCGATACCCTGAATCGGGTGGTGCAGGCCAGCGAGAAATTCATCAGCGAGCATCAGATGCCAGAGGTCAAATTCATGCTCGCCGCCGGCAGCGCCGGGATCGAAGCCGCGACCAATATAGTGGTGAAAAAATCCATGCGCGAGATGCTGTTCTGGGTCTACGGCGCGGTCAGCCTGTTGTGCCTGCTGACCTTCCGCAGCTGGCGCGCAACCCTTTGCGCGATGCTGCCGCTGATGCTCACTTCGATTCTTTGCGAGGCGCTGATGGTGGGGCTGGGCATGGGGGTCAAAGTCGCAACCCTGCCGGTAATCGCATTGGGCGTGGGCATTGGCATCGACTACGCGCTGTATGTCTTGAGTGTAATCCTGGCTCGAATGCGTGCCGGCGACACCCTGGCCCAGGCGTATTACCAGGCGCTGCTGTTCACCGGCAAAGTGGTGTTGCTGACCGGCATGACCCTGGCGGTCGCGGTGTCGACCTGGGCGTTCTCACCGATCAAGTTCCAGGCCGACATGGGGATTCTGCTGGCGTTCATGTTCCTGGTGAACATGCTCGGCGCCCTGATCCTGCTGCCGGCCCTGGCCTGGCTGCTGCTGCCGCAGAAGGTCTTCGCAAAAAAGCCTGAAGCGAGCCGGCATGGGCTGTTGGTCAAGGAGGGCTGAGGACTCGGCAAGCGCTACACGAGGACGGGGACAGTGAGGACCGACTAGCCGTTTTCGGCACAATTGCGCCAATGCCTGTTACGGCGGAATGGAACTTGCCTCCCCAACAGTCTGCAAGCCTTGTGTGCCCAACAGGAAAGGTCCATGAATAACAATAACCCTAGCGTGGAAGGCGCCACCGGTACGCCGGACATGACTGCGGCGATTCATCGTTATCGCACCAACGACATCGATCAGCACGCACAGAACATGGACGGCTGGCAGGTACGCTATGACCAGCTGACGCCCGGGCGCTTTGAAGGCGAGTTGATCGAGTTTCGCGCCGGATGGATGCAACTGGCGCGCGACCGCTCTAATCAGGCGATGCTCAAGAGTGGCAGCGCCTGGAAGGGAGCCATCACCTTCAGCGTGCCGCTGAGCGCTCAGGGGGCGGTGTTTTGTGCGGGGCATCCGATTCATGATGCGAGCCTGCTGGTGGCCCATGGTGATCACTTGCCCGATCTGCGCACGCCCGAACATCTGGATCTGTTGGGGGTGGCGGTTGATGTCCAGGCCCTTGAACATGTGCTGGAGCGCCAGGGCGCCCGGTTTCGAATTACCGATCTTCCCAAGTGTTACCGTCTGGGGGCTTCCTCGGTGCAGGCTGAGTTGGCGGCGCTGTTCGACGAGCTGGCCGCTGCCGATCAGGGCCACGACAGCCTGCTGGGCTATGAGGCGATCCGTCATGGCATTCGCGATGCCGTGATGGTGCAACTGCTGGAGCTGGTCGCGCCGGATCAGGCCGCGCCCCTTAACCCGACGGCGCGCAAACGCATGGTCGATCGTGCCAGGGAATACGCGTTGGGGCATCTGGACGAACCATTGTCGATCCTCGATCTGTGCAATCACATCGGCGCCAGCCGACGCAAACTCCAGTACTGTTTCCAGGAAACCCTGGGTATCAATCCGGTGGCGTATTTAAGGGCGTTGCGCCTCAATGCAGTGCGTCGTGAACTGCGTGACAGCCCCCATGAACATGGGGTGCAAGAGGTGGCGGCGCGTTGGGGCTTCTGGCACCTGAGTCGCTTTGCCAGCGATTACCGCACACTGTTCGGAGAGACGCCCTCACAGACCTTGCGTCGCCATTAACTGTGCTGAAAACGGATAACCCGCCTACCGGAGTCGTTACTAGGATGGCCCACACCATTTGGTTGGGAGGGGCATTCGATGAATCACAAGAACAACAACTCAGGCATCAGCCGCGTCACTGTGTTTACCCTGGGGCTGTTCGGCCTGTGCGCCGGAGCACAGGCCACTGAAAACGGAGCGCCGACCACCGCGGTAGGCGTCTATGACTTCGGCGCCGGGATGATGCCGCCGGCCACGCCATTCGGCACCCTGGGCCTGCGCACGGCCTTCTATTCGGCCAACGTGCAGAAGGACCGCCACGGTCGTTCTCTGGACAACAACTTCTCCCTGGACGTGCTGTCCATCGGCCTCGCCTATATGCGCATGACGGACTACAGCGTCCTCGGCGCCCAATACGGTTTCGGCACGGTGGTGCCTTTCTTCAAGATGGATGCTTCCCTGGAGGTGCCGACGCCGGGCGGTCCGTTGAAGCTTGAGGCCGATCCGTTCCGCCTGGCAGACGTGCAGTTTCTGCCGCTGATCCTGCAGTGGAACCTGTCGCCCAACCTGTTCGTCAACACCCAGTTTCAGATCCAGCCCCCCACCGGCGACTACGACAAGAACCGGCTGATTTCCCCCGGGCTCAATCACTGGACTTTTTCCCCCATCGTCAATGCCACTTACATCAGTGAC
The DNA here is from genome assembly GCF_056396925.1 of Pseudomonas sp. 05N433. Lineage (NCBI taxonomy): Bacteria > Pseudomonadati > Pseudomonadota > Gammaproteobacteria > Pseudomonadales > Pseudomonadaceae > Pseudomonas > Pseudomonas sp. 05N433. Next base: position 20,690 of record NZ_JBFTML010000011.1, read on the forward strand.
ACCGGCTTCGAGGTGTCATCGAGCTTCGAGGTGGACATCAACACGCGCAACCCTGCCACTGACTACAAGAACGGCGTGGAGTACCGGCATGAGTTCGCCGTGGGCCAGCACTTCGGCCCCTGGACCGCCGGTATCGGCGGGTACTACTACCGTCAGTTCACCGATGACGACGCCCCGGGCCTGACGAGTGGCAATCGCGCCAGGGTGCTGGCTGTGGGACCAGCGGTGAGCTACGTCAAACCGGGCCTGCCGCCGGTCTGGCTGCACCTCTACAAAGAGCAGGGCGCGAGCAACCGCGCCGAAGGCTACACCGTCGCCTTGCGCGTTTCCCAAAGTTTCTGAGGACCGGACCATGACTTCTGTGCATTGCGCTTCAACCCTGGCGACGCCTGTCGTGCGTCAGGCCACGGGACGCCGCGAAGGGCTGGTGCTGGTGCTGGGCAGCAGCCTGACCATCATGGGCTCGGTGATGATCGCGCCGATCCTGCCCAAACTCGGCGCCGAGTTCGGGCCGCTCACTTCCCGGGCCGACCTGCTGGTGCCACTGGCGGTCACCGGACCGGCGCTGGCGATTGCGGTGTGCGCGCCTCTGGCCGGTTGGCTCGCCGATCGAGTCGGGCGCAAGGCGTTGCTGGTGATCGCCACCTTGCTCTATGCCTTGCTCGGCGCGTTGCCGGCGGTGCTGGGAGATCTGCAGTCCATCGTTGCCGTGCGCCTGCTGTTCGGGGTGGCCGAGGCGGCGGTGATGACCTGTTGCGCGACCCTGATCGGCGACTATTGGCAGGGCGAGGAACGCTTGCGCTACATCAATCGTCAGGTGGTCACCATCGGTTTGGTCGGTGCGTTGTTCTTCGTCGTTGGTGGCGCTTTGGGCGAGCACTCCTGGCGCTTGCCGTTCCTCCTCTATTTGCTGCCGCTGCTGCTGGTGCCGGCCATGGTGAAGGTGCTCTGGGAGCCGGTTCGTACGCAGCCGTCCGTTGAGGTCCAGGGACCGGAGCGGGTGGCGATTCTGCCGCTGGTGTTGGGTTATCTGCTGATCCTCGCGGGCATGGTGCTGAGCTTTGTGGTGCCGGTACAGACGCCCATTTTGCTGGTGGGTCTCGGGGTCACATCCAGCACCCTGATTGGCCTGTCCGCCGGCTTGAGCCTGCTGGCTACCCTGGGCGGTTCCCTGGCCTGGCCGCTGCTGCGTCGACGCTTGGGGATCGCCGGTACCAATGCGGTGTTGCTGCTGTTGCTGGCGCTCGGGTTGTGGTTGCTGATGCGCGGGCAAAGCTACAACCAAGTGGTGTTGGCGGTGGTGATCCATGGCCTGGGCGCGGGATTGCTGGTGCCCAATGTCATGGCGCCGATGATGGAGGCCTTGAGTGCTAGAACCCGTGGTCGGGGATTGGGAGGCTTCACCGCGTGCCTGTATTTCGGTCAGTTCGTCAGCCCCTTGGTGGTGGCGATGCTCGGCGCATTTGCCGGCGACCTGCGTCACGCCATCGAATGGCTGGCCTTTGCCAGTCTTGCTGCCGCGTTGCTTTGGGCGATCGCCGGGTTATCGCGCCGCCGCTCGAACTCTTCCGTGCCATCCACCCATTCGTCATTGAAATAGATCCGGAGTATCAAACATGCAAGACATCCATCAGTTGTTGGACAAGGAAGACGCCACCGGCCTGGCCGCTTGGGTCAGGCGTGGTGAAGTGCAGCCCGTGGAGCTGGTCGACGCAGTGATCGAGCGACTGGAGCGGGTTGAACCGCAACTCAACGCAGTGGCCGAGCGGCTCTACGACAAGGCCCGCGAGGCAGCGCTCGAACCTCAGGTTCGGGACGGACTGTTTGCCGGTGTGCCGACCTTGATCAAGGACCTGTTCGCGCCGGTGCAGGGTGCCGCAATGACCAATGGTTCGCTGGCGCTGGGCGGGGCCCGCGCCGATTTCGAATCCGAGGTGGTGATCCGCCTGCGCCGCGCCGGTTGCCTGATCGTCGGCACCAGCACGGCACCGGAGTTCGGCACATCCTATTCCACCGAGTCGACACGTTTCGGCGCCACCCGCAATCCGTGGAACACCGAGCACAGCGCTGGCGGCTCCAGCGGCGGGGCGGCGGCCCTGGTGGCTGCGCGGGTAGTGCCGTTTGCCCATGGCAATGACGGCGGTGGTTCGTTGCGGGTGCCGGCGTCCTGCTGCGGAGTCTTTGGCCTCAAACCAAGCCGTGGCTTGCTGCCCTCCGGGCCAATGATAGGCGAGGGCTGGGCGGGCATGGGCACCAACCACTGCATCACCTTATCGGTACGTGACAGCGCGGCTTTGCTCGACGCTACGGCGGGAATCGATTTGGGTGCGCCCTATGCTGCGCCGCTGTCGGCGCAACCGTATGTGACTGCTGTACAACAGACTCCGCGGCCAATGCGTATCGCCCTGGTGGAGCAGATCGGGTCTTGGCCGACTTCCACACAAAGCCTGGAGGCGGTGCGTCAGGCTGCGAGCCTGTGTGAGTCGCTGGGGCATCGGGTAGAACCCGCCCGGTTACCGGTGGTGCTGCCTGAGTTTCTTGACCAGGTGTTCACTATCATCGGTGCCAGCACGCGAAACTACGTCGACCTGTTGGGCCAATTGCGTGGCGCGCCTGTACAGCCCGAGGAGCTGGAAGCCCGTACGCGGATCATTCTGCGCGACAAGGGCGGGGTCAGTGGCGCGCAATACGCGGCAGCGGTGGAGTGGATTCATGCCCTGGGCCGGCAACTGGCGCTGTTCATGCAGGATTACGACCTGATCCTCAGCCCGACCCTGACCCGTGAACCGGTACCGATCGGCGAGCTGGACCTGCGGGACGACCGCTTGAGTCTCGATGAATTGATCGAGCGCTTCCACAGTTACTCGCCGTTTACCGCGTTGTTCAATGCCAGTGGGCAACCGGCAATGTCGGTACCGCTTCACTGGAGCCCGCAAGGCTTGCCCATGGGCGCGCACTTCGCAGGCCGCTTCGGCGAAGAGGCGACCTTGCTGAGCCTGGCCGCACAACTGGAGCAGGCTCAGCCCTGGCGGCAGCGCGTACCGCCGGTGAATGCGTGCCTGCGCACCACGCCGTAACACGATCTGTAGCAGCAGCCACGCAGGCTCGGCAGCTGCTACAAGGAGTGCACCCCGGTCAGGTTTTATCCGCAACCGGGTTCGCCGTACGCAACGGCGGCTCGGCCGAGCGGGCAATCACGCTGATGATCGCCAGTGCTGCGATCAGCAGTCCGGGCGAGGTCGCCAGCAAAACTCCGGTTGTGCCGGCCCCGGCCGCCAGAATCTGCCCGGCGGCCAAGGGCCCGGCTACTGATCCGAGGCGACCGATCGCCACCGCAGCACCGACGCCGGTGGCGCGCACCGAGGTCGGGTACGACGGCGGTGCCAGGGCGTAAAGCACCAGCTGCGCGGCCATCACAAACAACCCGGCAGAAAAACCGGCGATGGCCATGGGGACGATGCCCACCGACAGGCCGACTCCAGCCAGCGCCGCCAGCAACCCGGCGTAGACAAACAGCACCACTTTGATGCCGTTGCAGCGATCCAGCAGCAGTCCGCCGAGCAGGGAACCGAGGGCGCCGCCGATGTTGAACAGCATCTGCACCAGGCCTGCCTGGGGTTTGCTGAAACCCTGTTCCAGCAACAGCGATGGCAGCCAGTTGAGCAGCATGTACATCACGGTCAGGGTGAAGAAGTAGCTCAGCCACAACGCCAGGGTGACGCGGGTCCGGTCTTCGCCGAACAGCGCCTGGCCGGTTGACGCGCGCGCCACGTTGACGCTGCCTTGTTGCTGGCGAAAGGCGCTGGACTCAGGCAGCAGCAGGACCATCAACGGCACCACCAGCAAGGGCACGAGACCACCGATGATGAAGGTCATCTGCCAATGCTCGGCAAACAGCATGGCGACCACCGCCGCCAGCGCGCCGCCCAACGGCACGCCGGCATACATGATGCTGATCGCGGTGCCGCGACGTTGCTCACCCACGGCTTCGGCACACAGCGCGATCAGGTTGGGCAGGGCGGCACCCAGGCCCAGGCCCGTCATGAAGCGCGCCAGCAGCAGGCCGGAAAAACTGCTGACATAGGCCGTGTTGAGGGAGAACACGCCGAACAGCAGCACGGCGCCGATGAGGATTTTCTTGCGGCCGATGCGATCGGCGATCCAGCCGCCGAAGAAGGCGCCCGGCAGCAAACCGATGATGCCGGCGCTGAATACCCAACCCATCATTTTCGGGTCCAGGGCAAAGGTCTGGCGCAGGCCTGCGGCGGCAGTGCCAGCGGCTTGCAGGTCGAAGCCTTCGATCAGTGCAACGATAAAACACAGGGCGATGGTCAGCGTCGTGCGACGTGATGGGGTGTCCATGGCGAACCTCATTATTGTTTTTGTTGGGGCTTACGGGGGAACGCGAGCCTGATTGCTGTAGGCGATAGCAGGCTGAAATTAAGATTAACAAAGATAACTAAAAAATGAATGACCAAGGTTTTTTACTGAAAAATGCCATTAATTTCATTTAAATCAATGTGATGACATATGGTTGAAGATGTATTTAAAAAATAGATAATAATATTAATGTTCGATTATCGGTCATTGTGGATTGACGCCACCCTCAGGCGTTTCCATTCTCTGACCGGAGATCCTTGGGGCAACCCGACGATCCCGTTCAAAAAAACAACAACAATAAGTGGACATCGAACATGCCAAATCTCCCTCGGGACGCCCTCGTGGCGATCTCAACCTTACCTGTTCGCGCACGTCATCTGGCCCTGTTGGGTTTGAGTGTGATTGCCACTCCGGCGCTGGCCGAAGGCTTTATCGATGACAGTCACGGCACCTTGACCCTGCGCAATTACTACCTGGATCGGGACTACAAGGATGACGGGGCGAAGACCGCGGCCCGGGAATGGGCCCAGGGTTTCATCATGAATATGGAGTCGGGCTTTACCCCGGGGACTGTTGGTTTTGGCCTGGACGCTCGCGGCCTGATGGGCGTCAAGCTGGACTCGTCGCCCGACCGCAGTGGCACCGAGTTGTTGCCGGTGTCCGCCAGCGACAAGCGTGCGGCGGACGAGTATTCGCGCCTGGCCATGACCGCCAAGATGCGTTTTGCCCAGACCACGGTGAAGACCGGCGATGTGTCGATCTTCCTGCCGTTCGCTTTCGCCAGTCCGTCACGGCTGCTGCCACAGACGTTTCGTGGCACCACCCTCAGTTCAAAGGACATCGACGGGCTGACCTTCAACACTGGCTACATCGATCGCATCAACAAGCGCGATTCCACCAACTACCAGCCGATGAGCATCGCCTCGCCGAACCGGCGTTTCAACGGCGCGGCCACCTCATCGCACATGGCCTATGTCGGTGGCGATTACCAGGTGAACAAGGATCTGAGCCTGCGTGCCTATCACGCCGAAGTGGCGGATCTGTATCAGCAGAACACCCTGGCCTTGCTGCACACGCTGCAGGTAGGCGAGGGCACGTTGACCACTGACTTGCGCAGTTTTTTCAGCGACGAGGACGGCAGCGCCAAGGCCGGCAAGGTGGACAACCGCAACCTCTCGGCGTTGTTCGGTTATCGCTTTGGCGGCCATCGCCTGAGCCTGGGTTATATGCACTCCAGTGGTGACACCGCGACGCCTTACGTGTCGGGCACCGAGTTGATGGGCATGAGTGAGCTGACCATGAGCTCAGACTTTCTCAATGCCAAGGAGCGAACCTGGCAGGCGATCTACGACTATGACTTTGCCGCCGCCGGGGTGCCCGGCCTGAAGAGCCGGCTGCGTTATGTGCGCGGTGACCATATCGAACTGGCGGCGCTGAATGCCGACGACCGCAAGGAGCGGGAGTTCCAGATGGAGCTGGGGTATGTGATCCAGAGTGGGCCGCTGAAGAACGTCGGGCTGATGGCGCGCAAGTCGATCTATCGCAATGACTTCCCCACTGGCGCGGCGTTTCGCGATGAAAACCAGACCCGCTTTCTGGTGCTCTACACCGTGCCGATCTGGTAAGTCGTTTCAGGCCTGATAGACCTTCTTCAGCAACCTGAGCAGTTCTTCGCGTTCCTGACTGTCGAGGGCGGACGTGGCATCCATGTCGCTCTCGGCAGCGATCAGTTTCAGCTCCTTGAGCAGGGTTTCGCCGGTCTTGCTGAGAAAAATCCCGTAGGAGCGTTTGTCCGGTTTGCAGCGCACTCGCACCGCCAGCGCCCGGCTTTCCAGTTTGTTCAGCAGCGGCACCACTTGCGGTGGCTCGATGGCCAGTGCCTTGGCCAGGTCGGCCTGCATCAGCCCGGGGTTCTGGTCGATGATCGCCAGGGCCGAGAACTGCGCCGGGCGCAAGTCGTGGGCCGAGAGCCGGCCAATCAGGTTCTGGAACAGTTTCAGTTGCGCCCGGCGCATGGCGTAACCGATCAGGTCGTCGAGGGCTGCGTCCAGCGACGCCTGGGTTTCGGGGCTGTCGGCAGGCGCCTCGGGGGCGGCGGCAATCTTGGAAGACTTGGCCATTGCAGGGTGAATCCTCGGGCTGGCGGTTAAGAAGGCTATCTAGTTTGCCGAGATTGGCCGGGGATAGCCACGACCTCTTTCAGATTTCTAGGCGCTGCGCCCGTTTCAGGCACGAAAACAACTCGGTTAATTTTATTAATAGTTAATTGACATAACTATATTTGCGGTTTAGTTTTTACCCATCGTCAAGCCAAGAACAAGAGAGCATCGCCATGAGCAATTACGAAGGTCGCTGGACAACGGTCAAAGTGGAAATCGAGGAAGGCATCGCTTGGGTCATCCTCAACCGTCCGGAAAAACGCAACGCCATGAGCCCGACCCTGAACCGCGAGATGATCGACGTTCTGGAAACCCTGGAGCAGGATCCGGACGCCGGTGTCCTGGTGCTGACGGGGGCGGGCGAAGCCTGGACTGCAGGCATGGACCTCAAGGAATACTTCCGCGAAGTGGACGCCGGCCCGGAAATCCTTCAGGAAAAAATCCGCCGCGAAGCCTCTCAATGGCAATGGAAACTGCTGCGCATGTACGCCAAGCCGACCATCGCCATGGTCAACGGCTGGTGCTTCGGTGGCGGTTTCAGCCCGCTGGTGGCCTGCGATTTGGCGATCTGCGCCGATGAAGCGACTTTCGGCCTGTCGGAAATCAACTGGGGCATTCCGCCGGGCAACCTGGTGAGCAAGGCCATGGCCGACACCGTGGGCCATCGCCAGTCGCTGTACTACATCATGACCGGCAAGACCTTCGGCGGGCAGAAAGCCGCCGAGATGGGCCTGGTCAACGAGAGCGTGCCGCTGGCGCAACTGCGTGAGGTGACGATCGAACTGGCGCGTAACCTGCTGGAGAAAAACCCGGTGGTGCTGCGCGCAGCCAAGCATGGCTTCAAGCGTTGCCGCGAACTGACCTGGGAGCAGAACGAAGATTACCTGTACGCCAAGCTCGATCAGTCGCGCCTGCTGGACACCGAAGGTGGCCGCGAGCAGGGCATGAAGCAGTTCCTCGACGACAAGAGCATCAAGCCCGGTTTGCAGGCTTACAAACGCTGAAGCCTGGCGTTGCATCAGGTGAGCTGGCCGGGCGATCGAGCGTCCRCCAGCTGTTCGCCCCGGCGCCCAGGCGCTACTGTGAACCCCTCGACTGTATTCCCGATAAAGACAATAAAGAGGAATCACCATGCTGGACGTGCCCCTGCTGATCGGCGGCCAGTCGTGCCCCGCCCGAGACGGTCGAACCTTCGAACGGCGTAATCCGGTGACCGGCGAAATCGTGTCGCGGGTTGCCGCCGCCACCCTGGAAGATGCCGACGCCGCCGTGGCTGCGGCCAAAGCGGCATTCCCCACCTGGGCGGCCCTGGCCCCCAATGAACGACGCACCCGGTTGTTGCGCGCCGCCGAGCAGTTGCAGGCCCGCAGCGCGGAATTCATCGCCGCCGCTGGCGAGACCGGCGCCATGGCCAACTGGTACGGCTTCAATGTGCATCTGGCGTCGAACATGCTGCGTGAAGCGGCATCCATGACCACCCAGATCACCGGCGAAGTCATTCCTTCGGATGTGCCCGGCAGCTTCGCCATGGCCCTGCGTCAACCGTGTGGCGTGGTGCTCGGCATCGCGCCGTGGAACGCCCCAGTCATCCTCGCCACCCGCGCCATCGCCATGCCGCTGGCCTGCGGCAACACCGTGGTGCTCAAGGCGTCGGAACTGAGCCCGGCGGTGCATAGGCTGATCGGCCAGGTGTTGCAGGACGCCGGCCTCGGTGACGGCGTGGTCAACGTCATCAGCAACGCGCCCCAGGATGCCGCGGCGATTGTCGAACGGTTGATCGCCAACCCGGCGGTGCGTCGGGTCAACTTCACCGGCTCGACCCATGTCGGGCGCATCGTTGGTGAGCTGTCGGCGCGTCATCTCAAGCCGGCGTTGCTGGAACTGGGCGGCAAGGCGCCGTTCCTGGTGCTGGAAGATGCCGACCTGGATGCGGCGGTGGAGGCAGCGGCCTTCGGTGCCTTTTTCAATCAGGGGCAGATCTGCATGTCCACCGAGCGCCTGATCGTCGATGCCAGGGTGGCCGATGCCTTTGTCGCCAAACTGGCGGCGAAGATCGCCACCTTGCCCGCCGGCAACCCCAATGCGGAAGGTTCGGTGCTGGGTTCCCTGGTGGACAGCAACGCCGGCGAACGGATCAAACTGATGATCGACGATGCTCTCGACAAGGGCGCAACCCTGGTCGCAGGTGGCCGGTTGGAGGGCAGTATTCTGCAGCCGACTATGCTCGATAGCGTCACCGATGCCATGCGCCTGTACCGCGAAGAATCCTTTGGCCCGGTGGCGGTGGTGCTGCGCGGTGAGGGCGATGAAGAGCTGCTGCGTCTGGCCAATGATTCCGAGTTCGGCTTGTCGGCGGCGATCTTCAGTCGTGACACCGGCCGTGCTCTGGCCTTGGCCCAGCGGGTCGAGTCGGGCATCTGCCACATCAACGGCCCGACCGTGCACGACGAGGCACAGATGCCTTTCGGCGGGGTCAAGTCCAGCGGCTATGGCAGTTTTGGCGGCAAGGCGTCCATCGAGCACTTCACCCAATTGCGCTGGGTGACCTTGCAGAACGGCCCGCGGCACTACCCGATCTGAGCAGCTGTCGCAGCGTCGGGCGACGTACGCTTGAGAGCGCCCGTCGCCCGCGTGCAGGCCAGAAATAACAATAACAAGGCTGCCATGCCCCAGTTGACTGCTTCGCAGCGGACCGGTGGCGTGCCTTGATGGAGAACAAGCACGTGAGTTCCGAATTCAGATCGCCACCCCAGACCGAAGCCAGTGCACCGCGCTATCGCCAGGTATCCATTGGCTGTCCTGCGGTCGAAGTCAGCGAAGAGCAGGGCATATTGCATATGCGCTCCCTGGAACCCTTGGCCGAGTTGCCCGTACGCTTGCTCGATCGCCTGGTGCATTGGGCCCGGGTGCGCCCGCAACAGACCTTTGTTGCCGCTCGCCTGGAGGGCGGCGACTGGCGCCGGGTGAGTTACGCCGAGATGCTGACCAGCGTCCGCGCCATTGCCCAGAGCCTGCTGAGTTACGGCCTGTCGGCCGAGCGACCACTGGCGATCCTCTCGGGCAACGACATCGAGCATTTGCAGATTGCCCTGGGCGCTATGTATGCCGGCATTCCCTATAGCCCGATCTCACCGGCCTATTCGTTGTTGTCCCAGGATTTCGCCAAGCTGCGGCATGTCTGCGATCTGCTGCAACCGGGGCTGGTGTTCGTCAGCGACGCCGCGACCTATCAGCGGGCGATTGAGGCGGTGCTGCCGGCCGAAACGCCGCTGATTACCGTGCATGGTCAAGTACCGGGCCGCCGTCAGGCGAGTTTTGCCAGCCTGCTGGAACAAGCCGGCGGTGCCGAGGCCGATTGCGCCTTCACGGCTACCGGACCAGACAGCATCGCCAAATTCCTGTTTACCTCAGGCTCCACCAAACTGCCCAAGGCGGTGGTCACCACCCAGCGCATGCTCTGCGCCAACCAGCAGATGCTGTTGCAAACCTTCCCGGTGTTCGGCGAAGAACCTCCGGTGCTGGTGGACTGGCTGCCGTGGAATCACACCTTCGGTGGCAGCCACAACGTCGGCATCGTGCTGTACAACGGCGGCACTTTTTACCTGGACGACGGCAAGCCGACCGTTCAGGGTTTTGCTGAAACACTGCGCAACCTCAAGGAAATATCGCCCACCGCCTACCTGACCGTGCCCAAGGGCTGGGAAGAGCTGGTCAACGCTCTGGAGCAGGATGGCGAGTTGCGCGAGCGTTTCTTCTCGCGCATGAAGCTGTTCTTTTTCGCTGCCGCCGGTTTGTCGCAACGGGTTTGGGATCGCCTGGACCGGGTCGCTGAACAGCATTGTGGCGAACGCATTCGCATGATGGCCGGGCTTGGCATGACCGAGGCGTCGCCGTCCTGCACGTTCACCACCGGGCCATTGTCCATGGCCGGCTACATCGGCCTGCCGGCACCCGGTTGCGAAGTGCGGTTGGTGCCGGTGGACGGCAAGCTGGAAGGGCGTTTTCGCGGGCCACACATCATGCCGGGTTACTGGCGCGCGCCGCAGCAGACCGCCGAGGTGTTCGACGAACAGGGTTTCTACTGTTCTGGCGATGCGTTAAAGCTGGCTGACCCCTGTGATCCGCAACTCGGGCTGATGTTCGACGGGCGCATCGCCGAGGACTTCAAGCTCAGCTCCGGCGTGTTTGTCAGCGTCGGTCCGCTGCGCAATCGCGCGGTGCTCGAAGGTTCGCCCTATGTTCAGGACCTGGTGGTGGCCGCACCGGACCGCGAGTGCCTGGGGGCGCTGGTCTTTCCCCGGTTGTATGAATGCCGACGTCTGGCGGGTTTGAGTGCCCACGCCAGCGATGCCGAGGTTCTGGCCAGCGCGCCGGTGCGTCAGTGGTTCGGCGATTGGCTGCAGCGGCTCAACCGCGACGCCACCGGTAATGCCAGCCGCCTGGAATGGATCGCGCTGCTCGACGAACCTGCTTCCATCGACCGTGGTGAAATCACCGACAAGGGCTCGATCAATCAGCGTGCGGTGTTGCAGTGGCGTGCCGACAAGGTCGAGGCGCTGTATCGCGGTGAAGATCCTTCCATCCTGCGTGCCGGACCTCTGCCGTGAACGGTGCGGGGCAGTATTCGAGCTTTAGCGATGTGGCGATTTTCGAAGCCCTGCGCACGCCTTGGGTCGACCTTGGCGGGGACTTGGCTCAGGTCTCGCCGATCGATCTGGGGATCAAGGTTGGGCGCGAGGTATTGGCCCGCGCCGCTCTCGATCCGTCCTCGGTGGACAGCGTGCTCGCCGGCTCCGTGGCTCAGGCCAGTTTCGATGCTTACCTGCTGCCTCGACATATCGGCCTCTACAGTGGCGTGCCGCAAGAGACTCCGGCGCTGGGGGTGCAGCGCATCTGCGCCACCGGTTTCGAACTCTTGCGGCAGGCCGCCAGGCAGCTGGATGACGGCGTGCAGTTGGCCCTGTGTGTGGCGGCCGAATCGATGTCGCGCAACCCGATTGCCGCTTACACCCACCGCAGCGGTTTCCGGCTCGGTGCCGAGGTGGCGTTCAAGGACTTTCTCTGGGAAGCCCTCTACGACCCGGCCCCGGGCGTAGACATGATCACCACCGCCGACAACCTGGCCCGGCGGCATGGCCTGAGCCGCGACGAAGTGGATCGCTACGCTCTGTGCAGTCATCAACTGGCTTTGCAGGCGCAAGCCGACGGCTGGTTCGAACCGGAACTGGTAGCGATTGGTAATGAGCGTTTTGAGTTGGCCGGCTATCAGCCACGCAATATTCAGTTGCCACGGGGCGTGGACCGCGTAACGCACGATAGCCACCCGCGACCTACCGACCTGAGCGCTTTGGGCCGGTTGCAGTCGGTGCATGCCGGCGGTGTGCAAACGGCCGGCAACAGTTGCGCGGTGGTCGATGGTGCGGCGGCCGCGCTGGTGGGGCGAGCCTCTGCGGCTCGGCGTCCGGTGTTGGCCCATTTGCTGGCCAGTGCCGTGGTGGGCGTGGCACCGGAGTTCATGGGCATCGGCCCGGCGCCGGCGATCCAGTTGCTGCTGCAACGCAGCGGCCTGGCTATTGACGACATCGGCTTGCTGGAAATCAACGAGGCCCAGGCGGCACAGGTGCTGGCCGTGGCGCAGGTGCTTGAACTGGACGGCGACCGCCTCAACCGGCGGGGCGGCTCCATCGCCCTGGGGCATCCCTTGGCCGCCAGCGGATTGCGTCTGGTGCTGACCCTGGCCAGGCAACTGCGCGAGGGCAATCTGCGTTATGGCATTGCCGCCGCGTGTGTTGGCGGAGGGCAGGGTATGGCGCTGCTGATCGAGAATCCTGCCTATCAAGGCTGAACACCGCGACCTCTGCCCAAACCTGGCGTCTCTCTCTTGCGTTACTATGCAGGCCCACCTTTCTGGAAGTTGCCTGGATGAGTAAGCCCGGTCAAACGGTGTTGGTCGCATTGCGCAAGATGATCGCCTCGGGCGAACTGGCGGCGGGCGAGCGGTTGATGGAAATCCCCACGGCGCAGCTGTTCGGTGTTTCGCGGATGCCGGTGCGCATGGCGTTCCGCACGCTGGAGCAGGAAGGCTTGCTGGTGCGTTTTGGCGGGCGCGGGTTTCAGGTGCGTTCGGTCAGCCCCGATGACATTGCCGGTGCGGTCGAAGTACGGGGCGTACTCGAAGGCCTGGCGGCGCGTCAGACCGCCGAGCGCGGGCTCTCAGACGAAGCCCGGGCGACCCTCGAACAGTGCCTGATGCAGGGTGATCAGCTGTTCGATAAAGGGTACGTGACCATAGAAGACCTGGAGGTCTATCACGACCTCAACATGCGTTTTCATGAGGTGATCGTCGAAGGCAGCCATAACCCGGCGATCGCCGACGCCCTGGCGCGCAACGATCATTTGCCCTTCGCTTCGGTGACTGCCCTGGCCGTGGACCGCAACGACATGGTCCGGGAGTACCGACGTTTCAACTATGCCCACATGCAACACCATTCGGTGTTCGATGCCTTGGTTAACCGCCAGGGTGCGCGTGCCGAAGCGATCATGCGCGAACACGCCAACGCCACGTTGCGCTACGCCGAGGTCTTCGGCTCAGCGACGGCCGAGGAGCGGATGAAGGTCATTCTCCGCTCGGAATAAGCGCGGTTTATCAGATATCCAGCACCAGCAGCGGCGTTTTCGAGCGCGAGCAGCAAGGGGTGAACTGGTCGTTGCAGGCCTGTTCATCCTCGGTGAGGAACAGGTCGCGATGCTCCGGCACCCCCTCCAGAACCCGAGTCAGGCAAGTACCACAAATACCTTGTTCACAGGAAATGGCGATTTCGATGCCGTGGTCTTGCAGTATTTGCACCACACTCTTGTCGGCCGGCACCTCAAAGACCTGACCGCTGCTGGCGAGCTTGATCGAGAAACTGCCATCGGCGCCAGTGTCGACGGGCGCGGCGGCGAAGTACTCGCGGTGCAGGCATTGCTCCTGCCAGCCCTGCTTCCTGGCCGTGTCCAACACGTGCTGCATGAAGCCGCCGGGGCCACACACATATAAGTGAACGTCGCTCTGCGGCGTGGCCAGAACCTTCGCCGCGTCCAGCACGGTGTCGGGTTCCTGATCGAAATGCAGGAACACCCGGTCGGCAAAAGGCGAGTGCTGCAGGCGTTCGACAAAGGCTGCACGGTCCCGTGATCGGGCACAGTAATGCAGCTCGAAATCCGCGCCACTGTGTGCCAGGCGTTCGGCCATGCACAGGATCGGCGTGATCCCGATACCGCCAGCGAACAGCAGGCTGCGCCTGGCCTCATGGACCAACGGGAACAGGTTGCGCGGTTCACTGATCGGCAGGCGCGTGCCGGGGTGGATCTGCTCGTGCATGGCCAGTGAACCACCGCGGGAGGTGGGGTCCTTGAGCACGCCGATCAGGTAGCGATGGCGTTCTTCGGGGTGATTGCACAGGGAGTATTGCCGGATCAAGCCGCCGGGCAGGTGCACATCGATATGCGCACCGGCGCTGAAGGCCGGCAGCGGTCGGTCATCGACACTGGCCAGCTCATAGCTGCAGATGTCCTGGGCTTCGTTGTTGCGCGATACCACCAGCACTTCGATCATGCCATTGACTCCAGCGGGGCTTGCTCCCTGGCGATCAGGCGCTCCAGAACGCGACGCGACTGCACGCCGCCAGCGTCGATGTTGAGCTTGAGCAAATTGCGCGCGGGATGGCTGAGCAGGTTCTGTTGCTGGCGTTCGAGCATCTCCAGGTCCTCGCTGAAAATCTTGCCCTGTCCCTCGCGAATGCTCGCGGTCAAGGCTTCATCCTGCGGATTGAAGTTGCGCGCCATGCCCCAGAAGTACCAGATCGAGGTCTCGGTTTCCGGCGTGATGAAGTCGACGACGATGCTCGACGCCTTGAACTGCTGGGGAGCCTGATAACCACCATGGCCGGCATGGGCCACGCCGACTTCGATCAGCACATGGCTGGGCGGGGTGAAGCGGCAGATCTGCCAGCGGTCCACCGGCACATCGTCGGCCAGGTTGTTGCCGCGCAGGGCCATGCGCCAGAAGGGCGGGGCCATGATGTTGTCCATGTGGCGGGCGGTGACCACCTCATCGCCTTCGACCGTTGTGACCGGCGGCGCTTCGTCGATTTCCTTTTGGCCGATGCTGGACGCATGAACGTAGGTTTCATGAGTCAGGTCCATCAGGTTGTCGATCATCAGGCGGTAGTCGCACTGGATGTGGAACAGGCCGCCGCCATAGGCCCACTCGTCACTGACCGCCCATTCCAGGTGATGGATCAGCGCCGGGTCGGCCAACGCCTGATCGCCGGGCCAGACCCAAATAAAGCCGTAGCGCTCGACCACGGCAAAGGTCTTGTTGCACGGGAAGCCGCGAACCCGCTGCCCGGGCATTTCCACAGTCTTGCCGTCGCACCCCATCACCAGGCCGTGATAGCCGCACACCAGATTGCCGTTTTCCACATAGCCCAAGGACAGCGGCGCGCCGCGATGAGGGCAGAAGTCCTCGACAGCCGCCACCTTACCCTCGTGGCCGCGGTAAAAAACCATCTTTTCACCGCAGATCTGACGGCCCAATGGCTTGCCAGCGATTTCATCGGGCGTGCAGGCGACGTACCAGGTGTTCTTGGGGTACATGGAGATTCTCCAAGGTTGTTTGTTTTTATTTAGTGGATCCATTAATGGTGATTTATTGAGGTTTTGTCAAACTGATTCTGTTTATTAACGATTTAGTGGATCCACTGGTGACTTTGGAATCCTCCGAATCAATAGCGGATCATCACGGATTTCAGCTCCGTGTAGTCGTCGATAAACGCGCCGCCGAATTCACGGCCGATGCCTGAAGACTTGATGCCGCCGAACGGTACTGCCGGGTCGAGGAGGGTGTGCATGTTCACCCAGACGGTGCCGGCTTCGATGCTCGGGATCATGCGCATGGCTTTGGACAAATCGTTGGTCCACAGGCTCGCGCTCAGGCCGTACGGTGTGTTGTTCATCAGTTCGAGCAGCTCGTCTTCGGTGTCGTAGGGGTAGAAGGTGGCGACCGGGCCGAAGGTTTCTTCGTTGAGCATGGAGTCGTTGACGGTGTTGGCGAGGATCACCGTCGGTTCGACATAACAGCCGGGGCGGTCGATCAGGTTGCCACCGCAGATGATGGTGTTGTTTTCAGCACGGGCCTTGTCGAAAAACGCGCCGAGCTTGAGTTGATGCTGGCGGTTGGTCACCGGGCCGAATTCGGTGCGCTCGTCCAGGGGCGAGCCGATGTTCAGCGTGCTCAAACGTTGGGCCAGTTTGTCCATGATTGGCTCGATCTGTGAGCGATGGGCGAAGAACCGTTCGGCAGCGGCACAGATTTGCCCGGAATGCAGGAAGCCGGCTTCGATGATGCCGTTGACCGCTTTATCCAGATCGACGTCGCGCAGGAACCCCGCCGAGTTTTTGCCGCCCAGTTCCAGGGTGGCGCGGGTCAGGCCGGCACCCATGGCGCTCTGACCGACGGCAATGCCGGTCGGCACCGAGCCGGTGAACGACACCTTGTCGGTGCCCGGGTGTTCGATCAGCCCTTTGCCAACCAGCCCGCCCCCTGTCAGTACGTTCAGTGCGCCGGCCGGGAGACCGGCTTCAATGGCCAGTTCGGCGATCCGCAGGATGGTCAGCGGGGTGAACTCACTGGGTTTGATGATGATGCTGCAACCGGTCACCAGCGCCGAGGCGAGTTTCCAGATAGCGATCATGGTGGAGAAGTTCCACGGCACGATGCCGACCACCACCCCGACGGGTTGGCGCAAGGTGTAGGCGGTATAGCGTTCGCCGGCGAAGGAGGGCAATGACGGGGTGATGGTCTGGCCGCTGATCTTGGTCGCCCAGCCAGCGTAGTAACGCAGAAAGTGAGCGGCCTGATCGACTTCGAAAGCCCTGGAAATCTGGATGATCTTGCCCGATTGGCAGGTTTCGATCTGTGCCAGTTCTTCGCGGTTGCGCTCCAGCAAGTCCGCCAGTTTCAGCAGCACATTGCCCCGCGTCGCCGGTGTGGCCTGGGACCATTGTTTGAAGCCACGTTTGGCCGATTCCACCGCCGCGTCGATATCGGCTGGATCGGCATTGGCGACCTGGGCAATGACCTTGCCAGTGGCAGGGTTGATCACTTCCAGTGTCTGGCTGGAACGGCTCTGGTCGTAGCCGCCGTCGATAAACAATGCATGGCTTCGACGGAGGAAGGCTTCAACTTGAGGCAGCAGCGCAATATCGCTCATGGGGGTTTTCCTGATCGCGAACAAGAGAAAAACCCGAGGTTAATCCGTGGGGGCATGCGTGGCTTGACTGTGCCTGCCGTGCTACATGCCCGTGGGTGCCAGAACGGCTTCAAGTGTGGGCAGAATGATTGGATCGTTGCCTTTGAAAAGTACAACCTTGGCTCTGGAAGGTGCATTTTCTACCGCGATGGCGGGTTCCATACTGGCCCTGTATCCGCTGCCGTGCCTCGACTCGGGGCGCCGGCCGGACATCCAATAATAAGCAGGGCCGTCCATGAAAAAGCCAAACCCGCTCCTCGAAGACCTCAAGTCCATTCTGCCAACCATCGCTGCCAATGCCTTTGAGGCCGAGCAGGACCGCAAGGTCCCCGACGAGAACATTGCGCTGCTCAAAAGCATCGGCATGCACCGTGCCTTTCAGCCGAAGCAGTTCGGCGGGATGGAAATATCGCTGCCGCAATTTGCCGACTGCATTGCCTTGCTCGCCGGCGCTTGTGCCAGCACGGCATGGGCCATGAGTCTGCTGTGTACTCACGGCCATCAACTGGCGATGTTCCCGGCCAAATTGCAGCAGGAAGTCTGGGGCACCAACCCGGATGCCACCGCCAGCAGCAGCATCGCGCCTTTCGGCCGTACCGAAGAGACCGAAGGCGGTGTGCTGTTCAGCGGTGAAATGGGCTGGAGCAGCGGCTGCGACCATGCCGAGTGGGCGATTGTCGGTTTCCGTCGCAAGAATGCCGAGGGGACCCAGGATTACTGTTTCGCGGTGCTGCCGCGCAGCGACTATCAGATCCGTGACGACTGGTTCGCCGCTGGCATGAAAGGCAGTGGCACCAAGACTTTGATCGTCGACAATGTGCTGGTACCGGAACATCGCATCCAGAAAGCCAAGGACATGATGGAGGGCAAGTCCGCGGGTTTCGGTCTGTACCCGGACAGCAAGATCTTCTACTCGCCATACCGTCCTTACTTTGCCAGCGGTTTCTCCACGGTGAGCCTGGGTGTCGCCGAGCGCATGCTGGAGGTGTTCCGTGAAAAAACCAAAACCCGCGTGCGTGCCTACACCGGTGCGGCGGTCGGTGCCGCGACCCCGGCGTTGATGCGCCTGGCCGAGTCGACCCATCAGGTAGCAGCGGCCCGGGCCTTTCTCGAAAAGACCTGGCAGGAGCATGCCGAGCACAGCGAACGACATGAATACCCAAGCCGCGAAACCCTGGCGTTCTGGCGCACCAACCAGGCCTACGCCACAAAGATGTGCATTCAGGCAGTGGACCGGTTGTTCGAGGCCGCCGGCGGCAATGCCTGGTTCGAGCATAACGAGATGCAACGCCTGTTCCGCGACTCGCACATGACCGGGGCCCATGCCTACACCGACTACGACGTCTGCGCGCAGATCCTCGGCCGCGAGCTGATGGGACTGGAGCCCGACCCGAGCATGATCTGAGCCAGATCGTCACCGCGTCCCCATAACAACAATCAGGACTGCTCCTGAAAGCAGTCCGGGAGTCTTGCATGTCTGATAACAGCGTTTGTGCAGCTACTGAAACGACCTTCGACCCACGGGCCTTTCGCCGGGCGCTGGGCAATTTCGCCACCGGCGTGACGGTGGTGACTGCCGCCAGCGCATCCGGGCGCAAAGTCGGGGTGACCGCCAACAGCTTCAACTCGGTATCCCTCGATCCGCCGCTGGTGCTGTGGAGCATCGACAAGCGTTCCAACAGCCACGAGGTGTTCGAGCAGGCCAGCCATTTCGCGGTCAACGTGTTGGCGGCGGACCAGATTGACCTTTCCAATAATTTCGCCCGGCCCAAGGAAGATCGTTTCGCCGAGATCGAGTTCGAACCGGGCGAGGGCGGGGCACCGGTGTTCGCCGATTGCTCGGCGCGTTTTCACTGCGAGAAGTACCAGCAGGTGGATGGCGGCGATCACTGGATCATGATCGGCAAGGTGGTGGCGTTCGATGATTTCGGTCGCTCGCCCTTGCTCTATCACCAGGGCGCCTATTCCATGGTCTTGCCTCATACCCGCATGACTAAACGCGATGAAAGCCAGCCACCGAGCAGCCATTTTCAGGGGCGCCTCAGCCATAATCTGTATTACCTGATGACCCAGGCGGTGCGGGCCTACCAGTCCAGCTACCAGCCACGGCAACTGTCCACCGGCCTGCGCACCAGCGAGGCGCGCATGCTGATGGTGCTGGAAAGTGACGCAAGGCTGAACCCCAACGATCTGTTGCGTGAGGTGGCGATGCCTGTTCGGGAAATCGATGAGGCCGTCGCCAACCTCAAACGCAAGGGGTTGGTGAACGACGATGACAACGGTGTACGTCTGACGGCTGCCGGTATCGAGCAGACCGAAGACCTTTGGGCGATCGCTCAGGCGCAACAAGAGAAAGTCTTTGCCGAATTCAGCGAGACGCAGATAGAAACGTTCAAAACCGTGTTGAAACGACTGATCAGCAACTGCTGACCGTTTGATCTTGGGGTAGAAAAATCCGATGCCGGTAATGGCATCGGATTTTTTTTGCGTCACGCTCGGGCCGTTGAACTGCGCTGCAACATTGTCAGCGCCAAGGCTCAGCGTGCTACGGCCAACTCATCGATCAAGTGCCGTTGAAATGCCGCAAACGCTTCCTTCGGTTGCTGCAGCTGCACAAACTCCAACATGGGGTCGGTGACTTCAGTCCTGATGCCAGCCAATTCCTCAATGGTCGCTAACCCGCAAAACGGCACATACGCTTCGGAGTACCCGCCTTCATGCACCAGAACGAGACGGCCTTGACACAAACGTTCGGCGGCTTCGCGCACGCAGCGAGTCATCTGCCGGTACGAGTCGCTGTGTAACAGCATCCGGGCGAGGGGATCGACGGCGTTGGCGTCGTAACCGCAGGCAACGATGATCAACTCGGGCTCGAAGCGCTCCAGCGCCGGAATCACGATACGCTCCATCGCATAGAGATAAGCCTCATGACCGCAGCCTGGGGGCAACGGAATATTGATATTCGCTCCCAATCCCGCGCCGCGGCCGCGATCGGCTTCACCGCTGTAACCGGCGGGGAAACAGCTGTCTTGATGCAGCGAAATGGTCAGCACATCACCGCGTTCCTCAAAGATTGATTGAGTACCGTTGCCGTGGTGCACATCCCAGTCGATCACCGCGACTTTGCCCAGGCCACGGTGTGCTTTTGCGGCTTCAATGGCGATGGCGATATTGGCCAGGAAGCAGAAACCCATGGCGCTGTCGGCCAGGCAGTGGTGACCYGGTGGGCGTGACAGAGAGTAGGCATTGTCGACCTCGCCGGACAGTACGGCATCGACCGCTGCCATGGCCAGTCCGGCGGACAGCCTGGCTATTTCATAACTGCCGGGCCCAATGGGAGCGTTCGGCCCCAATTCGCCGCCGCCGGCATCACTCATGGCCTTGAAGCGTTGCAGGTAGTCAGGCGTATGAACCCGTAGCAGATCCTCATCCGCTGCCGCATTGGCGCTTCGTACCTGTAAGTGTCGGGTCAGGCCGGAAACGTCCAGCAGGCTCTTCAGACGGCGCTTGGTTTCCGGCGATTCGGCGTGGCCGGCAGCGGCAGGCGGTTGCACCCAACCTCCCACCGGCAAGGTCAAGGCGTGCAGTCCGGCGCTGTGCCAGAGGCTGAGTTCGTCGAAGAAAAACGCACTTTTTCGGCTCATCGTTCTTTCCATTTTCTTTAGGGTAAAAGGACCACTCACGCGCTAGGGCGGCAGCTCAGAATCAACACCAGGGACAGCAAAGTGATGCAGGCCCCTCCGATAAGCAGCGATTGGAAACCGCCGCTGGCTTCGATCAGCCGGCCAGCCACTGTCGGGCCGATGGCGAGGCCACCACCGATCACAAGGTTGGAGGCATTCATCAGTTTTCCGGAACGGTCGAGGTCGGCCAGGCAGGCCAGAATCAACGGCAGAATGAAGGTCCAGGTGAACTTGAAAAGCAGCGCAGCCAAAGCAAAGCGCAGCATTTCAGGTTGGCCCAGCAACAGCAGCACCGAGCCTGCCATCAGCCCGTAACCCAGCAGCAACAACAGCAGGCGTGGCAGACGATTGCCGATCAGCGAGGCACAACCCGCACCGACAATGCCTGTCACCGTAGCAACGGCAAGAATCTCGCCGCTGGACTCGGCAGAGAGGCCGGCGTGGGTGCTGATGGAACCGATAAAGGTCCAGACGCCGCTCAGGCTGATGTAAAAACTCAGGATGGCAAGAATGCCTAGTGCCGCCTTCCACTTCGAGGCGAGGGCTACTCGCTCGGCGGTTTTCTCAGTCGGCGGGCTGCCTTGGGGAAAGTAACGGGCCATTGGCAAAAAGACCGTCATCAGCCCTGCAAGGATCAAGTAGCAGGCTGACAGCCCGTAGTGTTCGAACAGGCGTGGCAGGATGCTCAAGCCAATCGCCCCGACCACCAGTTGCCCCATCACCCATAAGCCATAGACGCGATCGGGGTTGGACGTCGAGGCGGCGCTGGACAGACAGATGATCATCAGTGAACCGCCGGCCAGGGCGCTGCAAAAGCGCAATGCCAGGAGTAGCGAATAATTGTGGGCAAGCATCGAGAGCAGGTTGGCTGCAATGAACAGTATCCCGGCCAGCAATGCGGCGCGGCGCCAGTCGATACGTTTGAGCCACCAGAGAGCGGGCAGGGTGGCCAGGCTCATGGCACCGAGTTCGGTGGAGAACAGATTGCCTATCTGTGACGGGCTCAGCTGCCATTGAGTTGCCAGTTGCGCCGCCACAGCCGGTGCGGTCATAAGGATGGTCGGGGTGATGGCGGCGAACAACACAATGGCTGCCAGCAATGCCAGTTGGGATGATGCGAGCGAGCGGTGATTGGTCAGCGGTTTGGTCTGGGTGTTCATGTTCAAGCTCCGATGAATGAATTCAGAACACATGGACCAGACGCAGCAATGCGTCGGTACCGTGATAGCCGTTGTCGGTGGCGACGTTCTGCGAGAGGCTGAACATCAACTGATTCTGTTTATCGAGCCAGTGACCGACTTCGAAACCCACCTGGGTGTAGCGCTTGTGGGTGTCATCGATGCGTTGTTCATTGATCCGCAACTCGCCGCCATCGGCGTGGATCAGTCGCAACGCGCCATAGGTGCTCGACGTGAAGTCATAAGAGGCAAAAGCTTGCAAGCGATACAGAGGGTCCTGTTTGAGGTCATTGCTGAAGTAGTCGTCGTTCTTGCCATAGAGCTGGGCTTCGAGGTTGGCTTCCAGCACCCATTTTTCACCGATGCCCTGGGTGTAGTTGTAAACGAAGGTTGCCCCCCAGCGATTGGCACCGGGTGACACATCGGGATTTGTGCTGTGGTACTCGCCCACCGGCAGGGTAATCAGGGTCAGCAACCCGCTGTAGGTGCGCGAGGTGGGGTCGTTGATGAAGAACAGGGTGCCGCCGACCTGAGGGTCACCGAAACCGCTTTCTCCGGTGTGCTGACTGGCACCTGGCAGGTGGGCGCTGATGTCGGCGAAGGGCACGATGAATTGTGGGGTGCAGAGGGTGCCGCAGATGTCGGTGAAAAAGACCTGGCGATAAGCCACGGCGTTGACCTTAAGGTCGGCCTTGCCCGTGCTGTCGGCGGGGCCGTGGAAATCATTGGCGCGGCTTGCCGGCAAATACAGCACGCCCAGGGTGGTGCCCGAAGGGGCGCCGAAAAAATCCCGGGCGTTGAGGTCGGCGGCGCCAGCATGCAGGCTCGACAGACCACTGATAAGAGCCAGTGCAGTGTTGCGGGTGAAGGTACTGGTCATGGGCATTGCGTCTCTTCTTTGAGTTGTTGTGCGGCGAACGGATCGCCCCTACGTGGCATAGGGAAAAAAGGGCAAAAGTGTCCCGTGGCTGTCAAAAAGGCAGCTAAAAAGTCAGCGCGAGTCAGCGGGGTAGATCAGTCAGGCGGGGCGTGCAGCAGATGGGCAATTCGGGCTTTGTCCTTGACCCCGAGTTTGCTGTAGATGGCGCGGATGTGGTGGCGCACGGTATTGGGTGACATGCCCAGATCGCGGGCGACTTCCTTGTAGGTCTTGCCTTCGCCGAAGCCTTGAGCCACATCGTTTTCTCGTGGACTCAATTGCATCAGCACAGTGCGGCTGCGGGCTGCCAGCAAGAACAGATCACCGACCGTCGAGGCCTCGATCTGCAGATACTTGCCTTCATACCCATTAGCGTCCATTGCCACCGGCAGGCAAGGGCCGGTCCAGTCCGTCCACTCGGTCAGCAGCAAGTCGACGAAACCACGTTCCGCGCAGTGCAGTGTGCCGCGCTGGTCGCATACGGCGAGCGCCAGATTGCGCGGGCGGGTGAGGGTTTCGCGCATGGCCACAAGGGTGCGGATCTGGTTGGCCGATACCGCAGCAACCAGATGAAGCATGAGGTTGTTCAGCAACCGACAATCCTGATCGGAAAAGCGCGGTGCTTCGGGAGCGCGATACACCGTGAGGTGATCGCTGAGGTGGGTTTGTGGGTCGACGTACACAATGCACAGCAATTCGCCAATACCATAGGATTCGCCGAGCCAGTTGAGTCCGGAACCGTTGGAAGGGTCGCGCATGTCGACGATGACCGCTTGCCCGGGGATGTCGTGGACCCTGCCGACGGTCACGTCGATATGGCGAATCGATTGCCAGTCCGACAGGTAGCTGCGGGGCAATTTGTAGAGATAGGAGTTGTGTTCTTCAGGCAACCCTTCAATCAGCGCCGCACGCCCCCACCAGGCACTGTCGAAGGGTAACAACTGGTTGATGCAGCCCAGCGCGGCGTGGTGGAAATGCTCGATGTCTTTGTCCTGTGCCAGGCGCTGAAGCTCCAGTGTCATTGCACTGAACGCCTCTAGGAGGCTGGCGTGACCATGATCATGACGGCTCATTCGTATGTACCTCTGTGCGACATTTTTATTGTTTTCGTCACGAAGTCATTAAGGACCGAAACGTCGTTTGGACGTGGGCAGGGCCTGAGGACGAGTATCGGCGGGTTGAGAGAGTATCGCTATCCTACAGATGCACGATGGCTGCTACAGGAAGGCCTTTTGTGTGTGGCAGACAGGAGCAAACGCCTCAGCAGCCACGTACAAGCAATCATCTCCCGTTTGCTATCAGATCCAGTGTCTCGACTCGATGAACAAAGGACAGGCTGATGTTCTTCAAGAAACATAAACAGCAGCAGGCGCTCACCGAGGCCTTGCAACTGGAACGGTTTACACAAGAAAAAAACCAAATCGTGCAACGTCTGCGGGTCGCCGAGGAGCTGTCCAAGGGCCAGGCCTGCCAATTGGAGCGCAGCGAGCAGGCGCTTGAAACGCTTCGCCAACAGCTGGAACAGACCCGGCTCCGCGAGCAGGCGCTGGAGGCCGAGTTAAGCCTGCACGTGCAGTTGTCCCACCAGCACCGGCAGGAGGAGCAGATCTGGGAGCTGTTGCAATCGACGCTGACCGAGGGTTGCTGGGACATCACCGTGGTCAACGGTGATGTGCAGGATCCAGYCAGTTGCATGCGGTTTTCCAGTCAGTTCCGCCTCCTCATGGGGTATGCCCCGCACGAGCTGCCCGACGGTTGGGATGCTCAAGTCAACATCACCCATGCTGACGATCTGCCGAAGATCATGGCGATCTTCGATCGGGAAATCCTCGCAACCCACGGCAGTGGTGAATACGTCTTTGAATACCGGATGCGCCACAAGACCCGAGGTTACATCTGGTGTCGCGAGCGTGGTCGCGCAGCCCGTGATGAGCAGGGCCGCTTGACCCGAGTGATCGGCGCGGTGCGCGACATTAGCGATGAGCGTTCAGCCGAGGCCACCCATCAACGAATGCTCGAGCAGAATCAGGCGACCTACGGCCAGATCGCGACGGTGGTAGGAGTCATTAAAGGCATCGCCGACCAGACCAACTTGCTGGCCTTGAACGCCGCCATCGAAGCGGCCAGGGCGGGGGAGGTCGGGCGCGGGTTTTCAGTGGTGGCCGATGAAGTGCGCAAACTGGCGGAAAATACCCGCCAGGCGACTCATCAGATTCAGACGATGTTGCATCAGCACAAACAATAAACCGCGTCAGGAGCTGCGCCAGGCAGCTCCTGAAATGGATTAGAAAGGCACGGCCACGGTCAGTTGGCTGTAGACATTGGTGCCGTTGCCACCAACCTGATTACCGCCGTTGCTTTCATCCTTTTCCGGCTTATACAGGCCCACCAACGGGGTGACGATCAGGTGCTCGTTCACCGCCCATTCGGCATACAGGTCCAGTTCACGACCATCGAGGTCCAGCGCATTGTTCTTGTGCAGGGTCTTGTAGTCGAAAAACAGCACGCCAACGGTCACTGGCTCCAGTGGTTTGACTTTGAGCGCCACATGCTGGATCGCGGTGTTGCTGTTGAACGGGCCCGAATAATTACCGGCCACTTCGCCCTGGAACCAGGTGCCGTAGCCACGGTTGACACCGTTGAACATCGAATCCCAATCTTTGGAATAGCGGCTGTAACGGTACGTCAGGTCCGGCGACCATGGCAGGTCGGCAAAGGTGTAGCCGGCTTCGGTGTACCAGGCTTTTTCCGGGCCGGCGTCCTTGTCCTGCCAGGCATATTCGAAGGAAAAGTGAGCGTTCTCTATTCCGGCATTGCCAGCGCCCCGCAGGCTATAAATGTTCATGCCTTCACGTTGCTTCTGGAAGTCGCTGGCATAACGATCATCGACGTCAATGCCGTGAATATACGTCAGCCCGAGGGTACCTGGCGCGGCGGTGTATTCCAGGGTGCTGGCGGCCATCTCGGTCTTGGCCTGGGCGCGGTTGTCCGACTTGATCCACATCAGGCTGCCGTGCACGCCTTCCTTGCCGCCCAGGCGCAGGACGGCCGTTTCGTCGAATGCGTGGCGCGCCGCGAGATAATAGGCACCACCTCGGTTGAACTCACCATCCGCCACACCTTTACCCAGGTTCAGGCCGTCGTCGTTGATGATGAAACCGTCACCGAGAGTAATGACCTGGCGCCCAAACGACACATCCACGCCATCCTTGCCAAGTACCGGGAACAGGTCGCCGGAACGCCAGCCGGCGAAGGCTTCATCAAACTTTGTGGTTCGTTCGGTACCGTCGGTGATGCCCGCGGCATCGCCATCGCCCCAGGTGCCGGAACTGACCAGATTGGCCGTGCCGTAGGCGCTGCCCAGGCCGCCGAGCGTTTGCTCGACACTCAAGCCATACTTGATAAATCCTTCGCGCCAGCTAGACCCGCCTGTGGTGCCGTCATAGTTCTTGCGACTGTTGAACATCCCATAGACCGCGAGGAAGTTGCCCGTGACCTTGGTGTCGTTATCGGCATACAGCTCGTACGCCTGGGCCGACGAGTCGGCGATCAAGAGCGCGATCCCCAAACCAACGGCCTTGGGCAGCGCTCGTGCTTTCAGTGTTTGCTCCATTGTTGTTTTCCCCAGCTTTTGTTGGACAGTTCGATAGGTCGAGTGCGCATTAGGGCGACTGGAGATGGGGGAAGTCTTTCACCTGCGTGCCAGGCATTTGATCCTGTCAGCCACGCGGTGAAGCATGGCAGGGAGCAACAAGACCGGCGGCAGACATGGGCAAGACGATCTGGGTGGCAGAGGAGCACAGTCACTCTGCACACGGCGCCGTTTCGCTCAGGGACTGGCTGGGGAGGGCTTTATCGCCGGCTCCTTGAACGGCTCGATACATCCACTATAAAAATCCGCTTTCGAGGATCTGCACTATGTCGATCAATGACAGACTCACCGAGCATTTGAACCGGGGCACGGTCGGTTTTCCCACTGCGCTCGCCAGTACCATTGGTCTGATCATGGCCAGCCCGGTGATTCTCACCGCGACCATGGGCTTTGGCATCGGCGGCAGCGCCTTCGCGGTGGCCATGCTGATTGCCGTGGTGATGATGTTGGCCCAGGCGACCACCTTCGCTGAAGCGGCATCGATCCTGCCGACTACCGGTTCGGTCTACGACTACATCAATTGCGGCATGGGCCGCTTCTTTGCTATCACTGGCACGTTGTCGGCCTACCTGATCGTGCATGTGTTCGCAGGCACTGCCGAGACCATTCTTTCCGGGGTCATGGCCCTGGTGAACTTCGAGCACCTCAATACCTTGGCAGAATCTGCCGGTGGTTCCTGGTTGCTTGGGGTTGGGTTCGTCGTGGTGTTCGGGATTCTCAATGCCTTCGGCGTCAGCGCCTTCGGCAGGGCAGAGATCATTCTGACCTTCGGCATGTGGACCACGTTGATGGTGTTTGGCGTGTTGGGGTTGATCGCGGCGCCAGCGGTGCAACTGGATGGCTGGTTCGGTGTATCCCTTGTGGGTACTGACCTGATCACCATCCTGTCGCTGGTGGGCATGGCCATGTTCATGTTCGTCGGTTGTGAGTTCGTCACCCCTCTGGCGCCGGACTTGCGCCAATCGGCCAAGGTCATGCCCAAGGCGATGATTCTGGGGTTGTTGAGCGTTGCGTCGTGCATGTTCATCTATGGCGCGGCAATGAAGCGTCAAGTGGAGAACGTGTTGCTTGATGCCGCCGGTGGCGTGCATCTGCTCGATACACCGATGGCCATTCCAAAGTTCGCCGAGCAGGTGATGGGCAATATCGGTCCGATGTGGCTGGGGATCGGCTTTCTGTTTGCCGGGGCGGCGACCATCAATACGCTGATGGCGGGTGTGCCGAGGATTCTTTACGGCATGGCAGTCGACGGCGCGTTGCCCAAGGTCTTCACCTACTTGCACCCACGCTTCAAGACGCCGCTGCTGTGCATTCTGGTGGCGATGCTGATTCCTTGCCTGCATGCGCTGTATCTGGGCGGTAACACTGACAACATCATGCATCTGGTGTTGGCCGCCGTTTGTGCCTGGAGTTTTGCCTATCTGCTGGTGACGCTGTCGGTGGTAATGCTGCGCATCCGTCGTCCCGATCTGCCACGGGCCTATCGCTCGCCCTTCTTCCCGTTGCCACAGATCCTTTCCAGCGTCGGCATCCTGCTGGGCATGTGGTTTATCACGCCGCCCGGCATGAACCCCGCGGATATCTATGTCCCGTTCGCGGTGATGCTTGGTGGCACCGCGGTGTACGCGCTGTTCTGGACGTTAGTCGTGCAGAAGGTCAATCCATTCAAGCCTGCTTCGGTGGAAGAAGTGCTGGCCAAGGAGTTCTCCAATGAACCGGGGCACCCTGACAACGGGTATATCGACCATGCTGCAAAAACTGTCTGAGCTGTTCAGCGCCAGACGCGCCCCAGCCGGTTATCGACCTGGGGTGACGCTCGAGCACCTGCGGCGCAACCTCGGTCTGGCCAGTTTCGAGCAGACAGAGCCGACAGCGGCCCGGGCTTCGCTGGACGATGGCAGCCTGCAATTGGAGATCGTCGAGCGCACCGAGTCGCAGCTGTTGATGCACCTGGTCATGACCGAGTTCGTGATCCGGGTGCCTGCCTCGACTGAGGGCGCGGCGAGCTTCGAACTGCACCATAGCGGGGCTGTTCGACGGACCGGGATCCGCTGTCGGCAGCGTGCTGGAGATCCCGCGCTATTAGCCAGGTTGCAAGCCAGGTTGCAGGAAGACAGTGCGCTGCACCAGGCCTTGATGCCGTTGGACTTCAAACGCTTGCGCATCGATCTGCAAGGGCATCAGTGGTGCGTACGGCTGGAGCATATGGGTGGCAGCGAGGTGGTCAACCGGATGCCGGCCTTTCGTCGCTACATCGCTTTGAGCCGTGATCAACGCACTTGGCTGCTTGAAGCGTTGACTGGATTGCAGCGCTTGTTGCGCACGCTTTGATTCGCGATTTTTGGCATCATTAGTGCTACCCACTTTGGCAGACACGTACTTGTTGCGCGCATATAGATAACATGTTAACTATTGTGCAACAAAAACAAAAAGCCATTGTGGAGAGCCCCATGAGCATCCATCAGTCTATGCAAGAAGGGTTGGAAACCTGGACCCGGGATCTGCGAGCAGCCTGTGGTCATTTCGACACAGAATTGGCCTACAACCGTTCGCTGTTCATTGGCGAGGTTTCCGAGTGTTCCCGGGGCGGTCTGTCCTTGGCGAACTTGCGTACCAACGCAGGGCTTATCAAGCGCGACAAGCCCAACGCCGATCACGACAACGAACAGGATTGCTTCCTGGTCAGCCAGCGCAGCGGTTACTGCCAGATCACCCAGTACGGACAGAGCATCCAGTTGGCTCCCGGGGACCTGCTGCTGATGGACTCGGGAGGTTCCATTGAAATCAGCCCATTCGGGCTGATCGAGCATGTCTCGGTCTCCTTGTCCCGCAACGAAGTGTGCAAACAGCTTGGCAGCCAGTCCCGGACGTTCGGCAAGATTTCCTCGAGCAAGGCCTGTGGGCGGATGCTGCATGTGCTGGTGGATCAGCTGTGCAAGGACGCGTGGGTGGGCGAGGGCGCAGTCGGTGAGGGTGAGGCGTTGCAATCGGCTTTTGTATCGTTGCTGGGTTCGGCATTCGATCAGGATCAGGTGTCGGGGGATGACGTTACTTCGTTGCAGGGCAACAACCTGCGCAGTTATGTGCAGAAAGTCATCGACGAGTCCCTGACCCAGCCGGGCTTGAGTCCCGTCGGGCTGGCCAATCGATTGAACATTTCAGTGCGGCATTTGTATCGGTTGTTTGAAGAGCAGGACGATAGCGTCTGTCGCTACATTCAACGGGCGCGGCTCAAGCGCAGCGCCGATGACCTGACCAATCCGTTCTTGCGTAGCGAATCGATCACCTCCATCGCTTACAAGTGGGGTTTCACCGACTCGGCGCATTTCAGCCGCTCGTTCAAGAAGCAGTTCGAGCTGTCACCCAAGGATTTTCGTTCCAGTCATTTGCAGCAGGCGGTGGGGACGGCTTGACTCTCTGAATGAAAAAGGGGGCTTTTCAAAGCCCCCTTCCAGCATGAAAAAACGCTATATCAAACCTCTGGCAAGGTCGAGCCGCCATCGACCACCAGCGTCTGTCCGGTGATGTAAGTTGCCAGATCCGATGCTAGAAACAGCATGGCTCCGGCAATATCCGCCGCCTTGCCAAGCCGTCCCAGGGGCACTCGACTGGCGATATTTTCGTTCAGTTGGTCGTCCCCCAGATTGCCCATGGCTGGCGTCGCGATCATGCCCGGCTCGACGCCATTGACCCGCACGTTGTGTCCGGCCAGTTCCAGTGCCGCGTTGCGGATGAAACCGTTGACCCCGGCTTTTGATGCCGCGTAATGGCTCAGCCCCGGATAAGCCACTTTTGGGCCGGTAACTGACGAAGTGACCAGCACACAACCACCGCCCTGACGGTGAAACATCGGCAAGGCCGCCTGGGTCAGCCAGAACAATGCCGAGAGATTGACCGCCAGGGTGCGCTCGAGAATGGATGGCGTGATGTCGGCAAACGGTGTCAGCGGAAAATACCCGGCGTTGTGCACCAGAATATCGAGCCGACCC
This sequence comes from Pseudomonas sp. 05N433, assembly GCF_056396925.1. Taxonomy (NCBI): domain Bacteria; kingdom Pseudomonadati; phylum Pseudomonadota; class Gammaproteobacteria; order Pseudomonadales; family Pseudomonadaceae; genus Pseudomonas; species Pseudomonas sp. 05N433. Next base: position 50,945 of record NZ_JBFTML010000011.1, read on the forward strand.
CAGCGTTGCTCCAGTGCCCGGACCATGTCGAACACTGCCGTGGCATCGGCCAGATCGACGCCCACAGCTTCGACCTGACACGTCTGCCCGGACAATTCGCTGGCCAGTGCCTGAGCCTGTGACAGTTGCAGGTCGGCGATTACCACTCGCGCACCGCGCCAGGCGAAGGCTTCGACGATCGCCCGGCCAATGCCTTGGGCGCCGCCGGTCACCAGTACGGTTTTACCGCTGAAATCCAGGTCATCAGGCATGAGACGGCTCCATGTGGGTGTAGGCCAGGGTCGGCACATCGACGATGCTCGAGCCGCCGTCGGCCACCACGGTTGCGCCCGTGATAATCGACGCTTCGCTAGAGGCCAGGAAGCGGCAAACCCTGGCAATTTCCTCGGCGCTGGCCGGTCGTCGCAACGGCACGTCGGTGCAGACCCGGTCATAGGCTTGCTGCAGCGTTTCGCCATAGAAGTCCATCAGCGGCTGCATCTCCTGATCGGCCATGGGCGTGCGCACCCAGCCGGGGCAGACGGCGTTCACTCGTACACCGCGCGGGCCGTAATCTCTGGCCAGCGAACGATTGAGGCCGAGCAGCGCATGCTTGGCGGTGGTGTAGCCGCAGACTTCGGGGCCCGCCGCCAGTGAGGCAATGGACCCGATCAGCACGATGTTGCCGGTACTTTCCAGCAGCAGAGGCAGGCAGGCCCGGGCACTGTAGAAGGCACTGTCCAGGTTGCTGCGCAACGCCGCTTCCCAGGTCTGCGGGCTAGTGTCGGTGGCGCTGCCCAGGCCAAGGCCGCCGGCACAGGCCAGCAGTACATCAAGGCGCCCGTAGCGCTGACGAATCTGTGCCACGAATCCTGCCCAGGTGTCCGGGCAGGCGGCATCGCCGACCAAAACCAGCCCGCCGGTTTCCCGGGCAATTTGCTCCAGGGGCTCGCGGCGGCGGCCGATCAACACCAGACTGGCGCCTTCGGCTGCGTACAGCCGGGCACAGGCAGCACCGATACCCGTCCCGGCACCGGTAATTGCAACGGTACGTGGCTCAGGCATTGGGATACTCCGTCCGGTTGAGAACCTGGCAGTAAGAGCTGACCGGAAAGTTTGACAGTTCATCGAAGGACGACCCGGCATAACCGAAGATCTTGCCGTCGCTGCGGTGCTGTTGCAGGTCGATCAGCACCAGGCCGAGGGTCGGGATGATCTTCTCGCGCCAGACGAACAGGTACAGCTGATCGGCGATCTTGTAGTAGTGGCAGCGGTCGGTGTCGCACAGGCCTTGCTCGACGCCCTTGAGGCACTGCCAGGAATAGAACTGATCGTTGAGGTAGATGTGTTCGTAGACTTCACTTGGGCTGTAGCGATACAGGTTGCGCAGGCCGCTCAGTTCGCTGGTCGGTGCGTGAGGGCATTGGCCTTCCTGCCACGGACGATCAAGGCTGCCATGCAAAAACTCGACTTCGACCGAGGTCAGGTGCTTGCCCGCCAGCGCACGGCTGTAGAGGCCTTCACAGGTTTGCTCCTGGGTCGGCATGCGGCCGATCACAGCGGTGAATGCAGCGCTAACGGTGTCGAGCACCAGGCTGATCGACCAGGCTTGACCACCTTCGTGCTTGATGAAGTCCACCAGGTACAGACCTGGACGCACTGAGGTGGCTCGATAGTTTGCAGTGCCCGTGGAGCGCCCATCGGCAGCGGTCCAGGATAGGACTTCGGTGTCGAAACGATGTTCGATCTGCCAGCCATTGGCGAAGTTCAGCGTGAAGGCCTTGCCGTTCAGGTCGGCCAGGTTCGGCAGGATGAAGGCTTCAGGGGCGAAGCCGTCGGCCAGGGCGCCAACGGTGATCCAGTCGGATGATGTTGTCATTGCAATGCTCCAGTTGAGTGAAATAACAATCTGGAGCATGCGGTTCGCAAACAAGCTCGCCTATCAACCGGATGGTTGAGCCGGGCTAAAAAATCAGAGCTGGAGAAACAGGGTTCCGACCAGCTCGGTGCGGCTGCTGACGCCGGTCTTGCGAAACAGGTTGATCAGGTGGGTCTTGATGGTCGGCAGACCGACTTTCAGTTCCAGGGCCAGTTGCTTGTTGCTGGCGCCCTGGCGCAGTAACAACGCGATCTGCCGCTCCTTGGGCGTCAGGCCGGTCAGCGGATCTTCGCAGGGCTGTATGTTCGCGACGGCGAGTTGCAGCAGGGACTGCAAGGCATTGAGCTGGGCCAGTTGGTCGGTGGTGAAGGCGCCTTGTTCGGCGGTGCGTAACATCGAGATCGCGGCCTGAGGCTGGCCGGCGCGATGGGCGAGGATTTCCACCACATCGACAATGCCATAGCGCTGCAGAAAGTCCCGATAGCGCCGACTGTCCCGTGTCGGCTGTCGGGCCATGGCAAAACCCAGAGGCACCACGGCTCGCCCGCTGGACAGGCAATTTCGCGGTTGCAAAGGGTCGAACCGACGGTAGTTGTCCAGATAGTCGCGATGCATCTCATCGCTCATGCAATGCAGCCGGAAGTCACGGGCTTGCAGTTGCCGGTCGACACAGTAGAACGCCGCCTGACTGGCAGGTACGAGTTGAGTGAAAGCTTGCAGGCAATGGCCGGCGATTTCCTGGGTGGGGAGGGCATTCATGTTCGGTACCTCGCCAAGGGGCTACCGGCTGTTCGCCGGCAACCCGAATCGGTCAAGCGACAGCGAAGTAGTGTTTGACGAAACTTTCGCTGACCACTTCCCACAGCACGGGAGTGCCTTTGGTCACGAACCAGCTGTCGCCGGCCTTGTAGCGAGCACTCTGGCCGGTGGATTCGTTGGTCAGGACCACTTCGCCGGTAACCACCGTAGCTTGTTCGGCGAACGGATAGACCATGCGGAACTTGCCCTGGGTGGTGCCGAAATAGGCACTGCTGACCGGGTCGGTCGGTGCGCCGAAAGTCATTTTGCCGAAGGCTTTGACTTCGCCTTCGAGGATTTCCGAGCCGAGGTCGGCAACGGAGCCCCAGGCGTCCAGTTCGGACAGCTGGATGTCTTTCTTGAGGGTGGTAAGGGTCATGGCAGTTGCTCCTGATGAGTAAAAAAACAGAAAAGGGAAGAGCGCCTTGGCAGTTACCGACGCCCGTTCCAATAACCTGACAGCTGGTGCCAGGACTTGCCGGCGGTCATCAACAGTGGGCGAAACGCATCTTTGCCAAGGATGGTAGGGCGGTGGATCGAGCTGACCAGGTCATAGCGCGCCGAGCCTTCACTCATGCCTTCGGCCAGCACCTTGCAGATGATGTGGCTGGGGGTGACGCCGAAGCCCGAATAGCCCTGAACGAAGAAGGCGTTGCTGCGACCGGGCAGGGTGCCGATCTGCGGGAACAGATTCGGGCTGCAGGCCATCGGACCGCCCCAGGCCAGATCGATTTTCACGTCCTTGAGGTACGGGAAAATCTTCAGCATCAGGTTGCGGTTCCAGGCTTTCAGGTCCAGGGGAATGTGCTCGACCAGCGGTGTGGCCGCACCGAACAACAGACGGTTTTCGTTGGTGACGCGGTAGTAGTCGATCACCGGACGAATGTCGCTGTAGGCGCCGCGAATCGGGCTGATGCGGTTGATCAACTCGTCCGACAGTGGCTCGGTCATCATCTGGAAAGCGTAAGTGTTTATGGTCGAGCGGTGCAGCTCAGGTTCCAGCTTGTTGAGGAAACTGTCGCAGGCCCACAGAAGCTTGCTGGCCTTGACCGAACCACGGCCGGTGCGCACGGTGATGCGCTCGCCATAGCTGACTTCCAGCGCTGGACTGTTCTCGAAAATCCGCACGCCGTGCCCAACCAGTGCCTTGGCTTCACCGAGTAGCAGGTTCAACGAATGGACGTGACCGCCGCCCATGTGCAGCAATGCGCTGCTGTAGGCATCGGAGCCGATGATTTGCTTGACGTCCGAACCACCGAGAAAGCGAATCTCGTGTTTGCTGTTGATCGATTTGAAGTCTTTTTCCCAGGCGCGCAGGGTCTTTTCCTGGCGAGCGTTGAAGCCCATGTAGCCGTAGCCGTGGCAGAAGTCGGCATCGATGTTGTACTTGGCGATGCGGTCCTTGATGATGTCCGCGCCCAGGTCGCTGATCTCGAAGACCTGGCGCAGACCGTTCTCGCCCACGTCCTTCTTGATCTTCTCCAGGTCGTGACCGATGCCGGCCATGATCTGCCCTCCATTGCGCCCGGTGCCACCGAAACCCAGGTAACGCGCCTCCAGCACAACGATGTTGGTGATGCCTTTTTCGGCGAGCTCAAGCGCGGTATTGATGCCGGAGAAACCACCGCCAATGACCACAACGTCGGCTTCCACATCCTGTTCCAGGGTCGGGAAGCTGAGATTGTATTTTTTGGTGGCCGTGTAATAGGTGGGCGTTTCGATATTGATCATGGCGCAGCCTGAAAAAGTGAAGAAAAACTCAACGCAGGGCCTTTGATTAGCTCTGTACCGGATGACTCCTATTAAGAGCCTTGGCTCGGTGGATGTCTTGATTCTCTATGCCGGGATTTTTGATTCAGCGCGCCAGAAGGCCTTTGCGATAAGAAGTTATGGCGCGTTCGGGGGGACAGGATGATAGAGTTTCGTTAAATTATTAACTAAATCAACCGTGATCCTGACTCCGATGCTCAAACCCCGGCAATCCCTGACCTTGACCCTGCTGCAAGCACGTGAAGCAGCCATGAGTTTTTTTCGTCCCTCGCTCAACCAGCACGGGTTGACTGAACAACAGTGGCGGGTTATCCGCATTCTCAGTCAGCACGGCGAGCTGGAAATCTACCGGCTGGCGGAACTGGCGTGCATCCTCAAACCGAGCATGACCGGTGTGCTGGTGCGCATGGAGGCGGCCGGCATGGTCCATCGGCGCAAGGCCGAGCAGGACCAGCGACGGGTGCTGGTGACCCTGGCCGAAAAGGGCGAGGCGTGCTTTGAGTCCATGAGCCAGTGCATGGAAGAGAACTACCAACGGTTGCAGGCACAGTTGGGAGAGGAGAAGTTGCAGACGCTGCTTGGGTTGCTCGATGAATTGAAGACCATCAAGCGCTGACAATATCGGAGCGATTTCGCGAGCGAGCTTGCTCGCGAAATCGAATGACGCGTTGTACAGAGATTATTTGATGCTCAGGCACATGTACTTCTGCTCGATGTAATCATCGATCCCATACTTGGAACCTTCGCGGCCCAACCCTGACTGCTTTATCCCGCCGAACGGCGCCACTTCGGTGGAGATCAGTCCTTCGTTGACTCCGACCATGCCGTACTCCAGCGCCTCGCTGACGCGCCAGGCCCGGCCCAGGTCGCGGGTGTAGACATAGGACGCCAGACCGAACTCGGTATCGTTGGCCATGGCGATTGCCTCGGCTTCGGTGTCGAAACGGAACAGCGGTGCCAGCGGGCCGAAGGTCTCATCCCGGGCCACCAGCATGGCCGGGGTGACGTCGCCGAGGACCGTGGGCTCGAAGAAGTTGCCACCCAGTGCGTGGGGTTTGCCGCCGGCCAGCAGCGTCGCGCCCTGGGCCAGTGCGTCGTTGATGTGTTCCTCGACCTTGGCCACCGCCTTGGCGTTGATCAGCGGCCCTTGTTGCGCGCCTTCGGTTTCGGCCCGGGCGACCTTGAGGGTGTTGACCGCCAGCACCAGGCGGCGGGCGAACTCGTCATAGACACTGTTTTGTACCAGCAAGCGGTTGGTACAGACACAGGTCTGGCCGCTGTTGCGGAATTTCGAGCCGATCGCACCTTCCACGGCGGCATCCAGGTCGGCGTCTTCGAAGATGATAAACGGCGCGTTACCGCCCAGTTCCAGGCTGACTTTCTTGATGGTTTGCGCACACTGGGCCATCAGCAATTTGCCGATGCCGGTGGAGCCGGTGAACGAGAGTTTTTGCACTGCCGGGTTACCCGTCAGCTCTGCACCGATTTCCCGGGAGCGGGTGCCGGTGACGACGTTCAGCACACCCGCCGGAATGCCGGCGCGTTCGCCGAGTTCAGCCAGGGCCAAAGCCGACAATGGGGTTTCTGAAGCCGGTTTAAGCACCACGGTGCAACCGGCGGCCAACGCCGGACCGACCTTGCGGGTGATCATTGCATTGGGAAAATTCCACGGTGTGATGGCCGCCACCACCCCGATGGCTTGTTTGATCACCACCAGCCGCCGACCTTGCTTGTCATGAGGAATCACATCGCCGTAGACCCGCTTGGCCTCTTCGGCGAACCACTCGATAAAGCTCGCGCCATAGGCAATTTCGCCACGACTCTCGGCCAGCGGTTTGCCTTGTTCCCAACTGAGCAGGCGAGCCAAATCTTCCTGATGGGCCATGATCAGCTCGAACCATGTGCGCAATACCTTGCTGCGATCCTTGGCGGTTTTGCCGCGCCAGGCGGGCAGGGCAGCCTGGGCCGCGGCGATGGCGCGGGCGGTTTCGGCTTGGCCGAGGGAGCTGATTTGGGCGATGACTTCGCCATCCGCCGGGTTGGTCACCGCGAAGCGTGAACCGTCATCGGCGTCGACCCATTGGCCATTGATGTAAGCCTGCTCGCGCAGCAGTTTCAAATCGTTAAGTTTCATCGGGCTTCTCGAAAAATCAGTACACGCCGCCGGAGCTGGTGGGCACCGGAGCATCTTTGAATTTGCCGGCGAGGGTTTGCAGGCCACGCATCAGCACGGTGGTGTCGACACCCACGGCAACGAATGCCGCGCCCAACTCGATATAGCGCCGGGCGAGTGTCTCGTCGGCGCTGAGAATGCCTGCGGCCTTGCCGGCCTTCTGAATCCGCACGATGGCGTCCTCGATGGCCGCCTGCACCTCGGGATGCCCCGGATTGCCGCGATGGCCCATGGACGCGCTCAAATCCGCCGGGCCGATAAACACCCCGTCCACGCCCTCGACCGCCGCAATGGCATCCAGGTTGACCAGGCCTTCGCGGTTCTCGATCTGTACCAGCAGGCACATTTGTTCATCCGCTTTGTCGAGGTAACCGGGAATGCTGTTCCAGCGTGACGCACGGGCCAGCGCACTGCCGACACCGCGTATGCCCTGGGGCGGATAGTGAATCGCACGCACCAGTTCCCGTGCCTGTTCGGCACTTTCGACCATCGGCACCAGCAGGGTCTGGGCGCCGATATCCAACACCTGCTTGATCAGCGCGATATCGCCGATCACCGGGCGTATCACCGGATGACTGGGGTAGGGCGCCACTGCCTGAAGCTGGCCGAGCAACCCACGAAGATCATTGGGTGCATGTTCGCCGTCGATCAGCAGCCAATCGAAACCGGCATTGGCTGCCAGCTCGGCACAGTAGGCGTCGGCCAGACCGAGCCAGAGGCCTATCTGAGCTTCGCCGCTTTTGAGGCGTTGCTTGAAACGGTTGATGGGCATGTCCATGGAACAGTCCTCCAGGGATCAAACAAAGCGGCAGGAGATGGAACCCAGCATGTCGTAATCGACATGGAAGGTATCACCGGGGTTGGCCGCCACCGGGCGGGTGAAGGAGCCGCCGAGAATGATTTGGCCCGCTTCCAGGGTGACGTCGTAGGCGGCCAGTTTGTTCGCCAGCCAGGCCACGCCTTTGGCCGGATGATTGAGCACGGCGGCCGACACCCCGGACTCCTCGATCACGCCGTTGCGGTAGAGCACCGCAGGCACCTTGCGCAGGTCGATCTCGGTCGGCCGCACGGCACGACCGCCCATGACCACGCCAGCGTTGGCGGCGTTGTCGGAAATGGTGTCGAACACCTTGCGTGTCGCCTTGGTCTGCGGGTCGATTTGCTGAATTCGCGCATCGATGATTTCCAGCGCCGGGATCACCCATTCAGTGGCGTCGAGCACGTCGAAGATCGTGCAGTTCGGACCTTTGAGCGGCTTGCCAAGGATGAACGCCAGCTCCACTTCCACCCGCGGCACGATGAAGCGCTCGAACGGAATGTCCGTGCCCTCGTCGAAGAACATGTCATCGAGCAAGGCACCAAAGTCCGGCTCGGTGATGTTCGAGGACACTTGCATGGCCCGCGAGGTCAGACCGATCTTGTGCCCGACCAGTTTGCGCCCGTCCTTGATTTTCTGGGCGACCCAGGCGCGCTGGATGGCATACGCGTCTTCGATGGTGATAGCCGGGTGATCGAGGGAAAATTGCCGGACCTGCTCCCTGGAGCGTTCAGCCCGATCCAGTTGTGCGGCGGCGTGAAGGATTTGCTGTTGATCGAGCATGACGAAGATCTCTTATTGTGGATTGACGATGGCCGCATTGGTGCGCAGCACCAGGAAGCCGCCGAGAGCGATTAACAGCGCCAGGACATACAGGGCCAGGCTGGCGCTCTGAGTGGTGTCGCGCATCCAGCCGATCAGGTAAGGCGCGAGGAACGAGGCGATGCTGCCGAACGAGCTGATCAGGGCAATGCCGGCGGCTTGTGTGCAGTTGGAGAGAAAGGCCGGAGGCAGTTGCCAGAACATCGGCAACGCGGCGCTGGCACCCATGCCTGCGACGGTCAAGCCGCCCATCACCAACAGCGGGTTGCCCGGCGCCAGGCCCGCCACTGCGATACCGGCGGCGGCCATCAGTAGCGGCACACACAGGTGCCAGCGGCGTTCGCGGTTACGGTCCGACGAGCGTCCGCAGCCGATCATGAAGAAACAACCGGCCAGATAGGGCACTGCACTGAGCAGGCCTACCTTGCCGTCGCTGCCAATTCCCGCGCCGTGGATCAGTGTTGGCATCCAGAAGGCCAGGGTGTTGACCGCCAGCATCACCGCAAAATAGATCGCCACCAGCAGCCAGACCTGCGGGTCGCGCACAATCCCACCGAAGGAGGTGATGGATTTACGCTGTTCTTCGCTGCTCAGTTGCGCGCGCAGTTGCTGTTTCTGCGCCGGGTTCAGCCACTTCACGACTTCGAAGTTATCCGGCAAACACTTGAGCACCACCAGGCCCAGCAAGACCACCGGCGCTCCTTCGATCAGGAACATCCACTGCCAGCCGCGCAGTCCACCGAAGTCATGGAGGTTTTCCAGAATCGCCCCGGACAGCGGTCCGCCGATGACTCCGGCCATCGGCACGGCAATGGCAAACAGCGCGGTGACTTGAGCCCGGCGCCGGGCCGGGTACCAGCGATTGAGGAACACCAGGATCCCGGGAAAGAAGCCAGCTTCGGCTACGCCCAGCAGAAAGCGCAGGACATAGAAACCGCTGGAGCTTTCGACCCACAACATGCTGGCAGAAAGTACGCCCCAGACCACCATCAGGCTGGCTATCCAACGCCGTGGTCCGACCCGGTCAAGGGCCATGTTGCTCGGTACCCCGAACAGCGCGTAGGCAATGAAGAACAGTCCGGCTCCGAAGCCGTAGACGGTGTCGCTGAAGTGCAGGTCGGTACTCATCTGCATCTTGGCGAAGCCGATGTTGATCCGGTCCAGATGGGCGAACAGGTAACAGATCAACAGCAATGGCATCAGGCGCCAGGTAACGGTGCTGTGGGTTCGATCGTGCTCGGCAAGGGTGATGCTGTCAGCGGTATTGGCTGTGCTCATGATGTTGTACTTTTTGTTTGAGTGGCCGTTGGCGGAAGGAGGGCGTGAATCAGCCCGCCTGGTTCTTCAAGAAGGCATGCACGTTGTTCTGCTTGAAATTCAGTTCGGGGTGCAGCTCGATCATCTCGAACGACAGCGCCAGCAGCCGTTGCGACTGCAGTTCGGCGAAGTGCTCGGTGATTACGTTGAACAGTGTTTGTGCGACTGTCTGTCGGGTCGGCAGATCTCGTCCGTGACCGACCTTGAGGGTCATATGGACGAAGGCGTAATCGTGCTTGCCATCAGCCATGCGCCAGGTGTCCAGGCGCACTCCACGACTGCGGATGCCGCCCAGGGGGAACACGCCGCTGTCGCCGAGGGAGGCGTGGACTTTTTCGAACAGGCTGGGCAAGTCGGCTTGTTGTTCGATGTTGTCGGTGTATTCAGCAATKAAATGAGGCATGTGAGTCTCCCGTAACGTTGATGTTTCGCATCGCGTAGCAGCTGTCGAGCGGAGCGAGGCAGCGTCCGGCTGCGAAGCAGTCGTAACCCCATACACCTCTGTGTTTCAGGTAAATCGAGAGCACCGGTTTTACGAGGACTACGTCCTCGGACGCCGCCTCGCTCCGCTCGACAGCTGCTACGCCAGTTCCTGTCTGGTACCTCAGAGAGGGAAAATGGCGTTGATCTGGCCAGTGCCTGAACTGCCGAAGGGCTCGGTCAGTACTTCCACCGGTTTGTTGTACTCGGGCCCGCCAAGCAGTCCGAGGAGCATGGCGGTGTCGTGCATCTTGCCTTCGCCGAAGCAGTGCTCGGCGTAGTCCGGGAGCATTGCGCAGAACTCCTTGAAGCGACCTTGCTTCCACATCTCGACCACGTGCAGGTCCATCTGCTTGTCGAATTCACGGGTCCAGTTGTGAATGTTGGCTTCGGCTTCACGGTCGTCGGAGAAACGGTGGGACAGCGAGCCGGAGGCCAGCACCAGCACCTTGCGGTCGCTCCTATCGATGGCCCGGCGCACGGCAGCGCCGAAGGCGAAGCTGTCTTCTAGGCGATGCCAGGCGCACCAGGCGGCGATGGAGATCACGTCAAACTTCTGCTCGTCCGGGACGCCCATGTGCATGTAGCGCATAGGTACCAGAGTGCCGTATTCCAACTCCAGGCTCGGGATGTTATGGGCCATGGTGCGCACTCCGGCCTGATTGGCCTCGGTGGCGATCAGCTCGCCCAACGCTGGGCAACCCGGGTACTCGTACTCCATGTTCTTGATGAAGTGCGGCAGTTCGTTGCTGGTGTAGATGCCCTTGAAATGCTCGCCGCAGTTGACGTGATAGCCGCTGTTGACCAACCAGTGCACGTCGAACACCACGGCGGTGTCGGCACCGAGCTCGCGGGCGCGACGGCCGATTTCCTTGTGTCCGGCAATTGCCGCCTCGCGACAACCGTGATGCTTGCCGGGCAGTTCCGACAGGTACATCGAGGGTACATGGCAGATTTTCGCGGCCAGGACGACTTCGCCCATGATGATTCTCCTGAAATTGTTGTTATTCGATTCAATCTGGTGGCCAGTGAAGGCTGCGATGAGCCGATGCGCGGCCCATCGCTGCCTTCAGCAGCGACCATCGGCTGTTCAGAGACCCCAACGCGGGATGTGATGACTGCCCATGGAAATGCAGATGTTCTTGATTTCGGCGAACACCTCAAAGCTGTACTGGCCGCCTTCGCGTCCGGTACCGGAACCTTTCACACCACCGAACGGCTGACGCAAGTCCCGCACGTTCTGACTGTTGATGAACACCATGCCGGCTTCGATGCCGTAGGCCAGGCGATGGGCCTTGCCGATGTCCTGGGTCCAGATGTAAGACGCCAGGCCATACTCGGTATCGTTGGCCAGTTGCAGGGCCTCGGCTTCGTCCTTGAACGGAATCAGGCACACCACCGGACCGAAGATCTCTTCCTGGGCGATACGCATCTTGTTGTTCACGTCGGCGAACACCGTCGGCTGAATGAACTGGCCTTTACTCAGGTGCGCCGGCAAGTTGGCCGGACGTTCCAGACCACCGGCGAGGAGGGTGGCGCCTTCCTCGATGCCGATCTTGATGTAGCCAGTGACCTTGTCGTAGTGGGCCTGAGTGATCATCGAGCCGACCTGAGTCTTCGGGTCCTGTGGATCGCCGACGATCAAGCGTTTGGCGCGGGCAGCAAACTCGGCGACGAACTGAGGGTAAACGCTTTCCTGAATGAAGATCCGGCTACCAGCGGTGCAGCGTTCGCCGTTCAGCGAGAAGATGGTGAACAGTGCGGCGTCGAGGGCGCGCTCCAGGTCCGCATCTTCAAAGATCAGCACCGGTGACTTGCCGCCGAGTTCCATGGAGTATTTTTTGAGGCCGGCGGTCTGCATGATTTTCTTGCCGGTGGCGGTACCTCCGGTGAACGAAATTGCGCGCACATCCGGGTGCCGAACCAGCGCGTCACCGGCGGTGGCGCCGTAACCCTGGATGACGTTGAGCACGCCATTGGGAATGCCGGCCTCAACAGCCAGACGACCGAGTTCGTTGGCCGTCAGTGGGGAGAGCTCGGACATCTTCAGCACTGCAGTATTGCCCAGTGCCAGGCACGGCGCGGTTTTCCAGGTGGCTGTCATGAACGGCACGTTCCACGGTGACACCAGACCGCAAACACCCACCGGCTGATACAGGGTGTAGTTGAGCATCTGGTCGTCGACGGGGTAAGAGTGACCGTCCATGCGGGTGCAGACTTCGGCGAAGAAATCGAAGTTGTGCGAAGCGCGGGGGATCAACACATTTTTGGTCTGATGGATCGGAAGGCCCGTGTCCAGCGTTTCCAGTTCGGCCAGACGCGGGACATTCTGCTCGATCAGCTCACCGAGCTTGCGCATCAGTCGGGCACGTTCCTTGGCTGGCGTATTAGCCCACTTGGGGAAGGCTTCCTTGGCCGCGGCTACGGCCTGAGCGACTTCTTCGGCGCCGCCGCTGGCGATTTCACCGATGGCTTCGCCGGTGGCCGGGTTGTAGTTGACGAAAACGTCTTTGCTTTCGACCTCACGGCCGTTGATCCAGTGTTTGATCATGCTGCTCAAGCCTCTTTACGGGCGGAGAAGAATTCCGCTTCGCTAACAATTCGATTAACCAGGCGACCCACGCCTTCCACTTCCACAATCACTTCATCGCCGGGAACCACATCGGCCAGACCTTCCGGCGTGCCCGTAGCGATCATGTCGCCGGGCTGCAAGGTCATGAAGCTGGACAGGTATTCGATCAGGTAAGGGATGTCGAAAATCATGTCGGAGGTCGAGCCTTCCTGACGTAACTCACCGTTGATCCAGGTGCGCAGTTTCAGGTTGCTCGGGTCCGGCACGTCGGCGACGTCGACGATCCACGGACCGACCGGCGTCGTGGCATCGCGGTTCTTCACCCGCAGGTTGGGCCGGTAGTAATTTTCCAGGTAGTCACGGATCGCGTAGTCGTTGCACACCGTGTAGCCGGCCAGGTACTGGAGGGCGTCTTCACGCTTGACGTTACGCGCGGGCTTGCCGATGACGGCGACCAGTTCGCACTCGTAGTGCATATAGGCGACGTTGTCCGGGCGCCATGTAGCCTGGTTATGGCCGGTGTAGGTGCCCGGGGACTTGATGAACGCCAGGGGCTCGGTGGGCGGCTTGAAGGCCAACTCGGCGGCGTGGTCGGCGTAGTTCAGGCCCAGGGCGAACATGCTGCCGGTGGCCGGTGGCAGCCATTGCACTTGTTCTTCGGCCAGCAGGCGGCCGTCGGCCAGGCGCACGGCGTTGTGCTCTTCGACATGGACGAGGTGGACTTCACCTTCAAAGCGGATACGGGCGTGTTTCATGGAAGCTCCTGTTACTCGGCCACGATGTGGTTGACGAGGCGGCCCAGGCCGCTGATTTCGACTTCGACGGTGTCACCGGGCTGGACATCGACACGGCCTTCAGGGGTGCCTGTGATCAGCACATCGCCTTCGTGGAGGGTCATGAATTCGCTGATTTCGGCGATCAACTGGGGAATGCTGCGGACAAAGTTGGCCGTGGAGTTTTCCTGGCGTAGTTCACCGTTGACGAACAGTTTCAGACTCAACTGATGCGGATCGGCGAGCTGGTCACGGCCCACCAATTCCGGGCCCAGCGAGCAGAAGCCGTCACGACACTTGGCTTTCACCGCCGGGCGGTAGTAGCTGTCTTCCGGCAGGCTGAACTCATTGACGATGGTGTAGCCGGCCACATGTTCCAGCGCATTCTCGATGCTGACCCGGCTGGCGCTTTTACCGATCACCACACCCAGTGCAGGCCCCGGTTGCAGGCGTTCACCTTGCGGATGAATCACCGTGCGGTCATGACCATTGCGGGTGTTGGGCGTCTTGATGAACAGCACCGGTTTAACCGGCGGCTTCTGGTAAGGCGCTTGCTCGAATTCGGCGACACGCTGGTTCAGCAACCCTTGATAGTTCAGCGCAACGCCGAACAGGGTGCCGTTCGCAACATCATGCAGGGCACGGCTCATGCTTTTCTCCTGGCAATGGCGGAGCAGTGACTGCTTCGCGAAATATTCGTTAACCTGTTAACGTTATAATTAATATGTTAACAATCGTCAAGCGTGGCAAAATGCGCTGGCAGTGGTTAGCCGCCGCAAACCGGCGCAGGATGAAAGTCCTTGCACTGCCAACACGCAAACAAGAAAGAGAACCGAGCGATGATCGATCGTCAGCCGATCCCCAATATCAACATCGGTCAGGTCTACGACCAGCGTTACAGCGATGCCGAAGTGCACTACGACAAACTCGGCAATCTGGCTGAGTTCTTCGGCCGCAATATGCCCGTGCACCGACACGACCGGTTCTTCCAGGTGCATTACGTGAAGAGCGGTGCGGTGCGGGTCTATCTGGATGACCAGCAATACCTCGAGTCGGGACCGATGTTTTTCCTCACGCCACCGACGGTGGCCCATTCCTTCGTCACCGAAGCGGACGCCGACGGGCATGTGTTGACGGTGCGCCAGCAACTGGTCTGGCAGTTGATCGATGCCGATCCGAGTCTGGCGCCGGGCTCGCAGTTGCCAGCGGCTTGCGTGGCATTGGCGGGGCTGGCACCACAGTTCCAGCCCGAGGTCAGGAGACTGGAGTTTCTGTTCGAGGAACTGTGCAACGAAATCRACGGCGACAAGCCAGGGCGGGGGGCGGCCTTGGAGAGCCTGACGCGATTGATCGTGATCAGCCTGCTCAGGCTGTGCGCCAATTCCCTGGAAGCCCGCCCGGCACGCCATGAAGACTTGCGGATCTTCCACCGCTTCAACGAATTGATCGAAGACCATTACCTGCAGCACTGGCCGCTGTCGCGCTATGCCGATGGCATTGGTGTTACCGAGGCACGGCTCAACGATGTCTGCCGGCGCATTGCCGACCTGCCGTCCAAACGTTTGATCCTTGAACGGCTGATGCAGGAGGCCAAGCGTCTGTTGTTGTTCACTGGCAGTTCGGCCAATGAAATCTGCTACCAGCTGGGCTTCAAGGACCCGGCCTATTTCAGTCGGTTTTTCCAGCGTTATGCGCTGGTGACCCCTGGGGAGTACCGCCTGCGGCAGTCGGGTTTGCGCTGAGGTAGCCATGTTTGCTTCTCGATAGGCGCCGAGTGTCTGTCGAGCAATCATGGTCGCAGCCGGTGCCCTGAAAAATGGCTTTTACAGGGAACCGATTGCACTTTTCATGGGCGGCTCACCACAAGGCCAGGCTGTAGCCGATGATGATCCGGTTTTCGTCTATATCGCTGGTCAGGCCGTTGCTTGAGCGAAGAGTGGCGTTGCGTAGCCGCACATTGACGTTCTTCAGCGGACCACTCTGCACCGTGTAAACCAGGTCGGTGTCACGCTCCCATTCCCGACCGTTACGCACGGTGGAGGTTTGCACATGAGAGCCGTCGACATAGCGAGTCATGAAGGTCAGCCCAGGCAGGCCCAGGGCCGCGAAGTTGTAGTCGTAACGCGCCTGCCAGGCGTCGGTCTCGGCCTTGGTGAAGACGTTGATGGTCACCAGGTTTACTGAATATGGGTCCAGGCCCGGAAAGGCGAAGTCGCCGTCTCCGGAGAGATTCTGGTACCCCAGGCCGAATTTATGGGCACCCATCGACAGGCTTACCATGCCGTTGAAAAAACGGTTGTCGATCTTGCCGCCATCGACCCTGGATGGACTGCGCAATTCATGGTTGCCTTGTTCGCGAGTATCGAAATAGCGCAAATCGCTGCGCAGATTCACACCTTCTGCCAAGGGCAATTCATGCACCAGACCGATGAAGTGCTGGCTGTAGATGTCCTGCATCCGGGCGTAATAATAGGTCGCTGCCAGGTGTGGATTGATCGCGTAGGTGCCACCGGCCAGATCGAGATGGCTGCTTTGCACACCGGCGTAACTCATCTCGTCATTGCTGGAGGAGTCTCGTAGGTTCTGCTTTTCCAGGCGGCCCAGATTCAGGGTCAGGCCGTCGACTTCCTGAGAGGTGACCAGCTCACCGCTGTAGGTTGAGGGCAGCAGTCGGGTGTCGTTATAGGCGGCCACGGGCAGTTGCGGCTGTAGGGTGCCGAGTTTGAGCACGGTCTTCGATGTTCGCAGCTTGGCGGTCAGGCCCAATTCGCTGTAGCTGTCCTCTGGTTGCTGGCTGGCGCCAAAGGGCAGCAAGCCGGTGCCTCGACGATCGCGACTGGAGTCAAGTTTCACCCCGAGTTCGCCCAAGGCATCGACCCCGAAACCGACCATGCCGTCGGTGTAGCCCGACTCCAGGCGTAATACAAAACCCTGGGCCCACTCTTCGGCCTTGTTCTGTGGTGCGTTGCTCTGACGAAAGTCTCGGTTCATGTAGAAATTGCGCAGGTCCAAACTGGCTTTACTGTCCTGGACAAAATCAGCGTGAGCGCTAAACGGGCTAAACGCGGCGCACAGGGCAACGCTTGCCGCCGTGCGAAGGAGGCACGAATGCATGAGGGGGGTCCTTTTGTTGTTTTTGTAGGTATCACCCCCTATTCGGTAAGGGGTGTCATATAGTTAACATCTTATCTATTATTTTCGTAGCGTTTTTTTCAGTTTTTTCAGAAGAAATAGGGGTGGTGGCGATTATTTTTTATCTGAGATCAGTGATTTGTTTATAAGTTAATGATGTGCTGCAGAGGGGATGTTGCATGCACTCTGTGCCGACTCTAAGCTTTGACGCTTCGACCTCTTTTTCCGCGTGAACCATGCCGACCCCCAGACCGTCCCTTACGCTCACCTTGTTGCAGGCCCGCGAAGCAGCCATGGCATTTTTCCGGCCGTTGCTCAACGAACATGATCTGACTGAACAGCAATGGCGAGTGATCCGTATCTTGCGTCAGCACGGCGAACTGGAAAGCCATCAACTGGCCAATCTGGCATGCATCCKCAAACCGAGCATGACCGGCGTGCTGTCCCGGCTGGAGCGCGACGGTATCGTCCGGCGCAGGAAGTCGTCCGAAGATCAGCGCCGGGTATTCATCGCCCTGACCGAGCAGGGGCAGCAGTGTTTCGTCGACATGAGTGCGGGGATGGAAAGCAACTACTTGAAGATTCAGGAGCAGTTCGGCGCGGAGTCGCTTGAGCAGTTGCTGGAACTGCTCAATAAATTGAAGAACATCAAGCCCTGATTGACGCAATGTCCTGTATTTGACATCCCCTCCGAGCAAGTCAAAAAAGTCCATTGCCACCATCCGATCACCAGGAAATTGAGCGCACGCTAAGATTGCCTGCAAACGTTTCGATACCAATGAGGCAACCTCACGGGGCTCCGTAGTGAACATCGACACCCGCATCAAATTCCGTCACCTCGTGTGCTTTCTCGAAATGGCTCGTCAGGGCAGTCTGGCGCGGGCGGCGGATGTGTTGGCGGTGAGTCAGCCAGCGATGTCGAAGACGCTCAAGGAGCTGGAGGAACTGCTGGCGGCAACTCTGTTTATACGCAGTAAAAGTGGTGTGAACCTGACCGAAGCCGGGGTTGCCTTTTTGCGTTATGCCGGGCCTTCGGTGCAGGCGTTGCGTGATGGGGTGAACACCTTGCGCGGTGGCGAATATGCGGCAGGCACGGTTCGACTCGGCGTGTTGTCGACAGTGGAAAGTTTGCTGGTGCCTGAGGTTGTACGGCGCTTGCACGAGCGCCATTCGGCGCTGGTGGTGAGTGTGGTGACCGGGCCAAGCGCCTATTTGTTGTCGCAGTTGCGGGTGGGCGATGTGGACCTGGTGGTCGGCCGTATGACAGATAGCCCGGAGATTCAGGGGCTGACCTTCGAGCATCTGTACAGTGAATCCATGACACTGGTGGTGCGTCCCGATCATCCCTTGCTGGCCGAGCCACTGGAGCGTAGCGCCCTGGAAGATTTCCCGCTGGTGCTGCCGCTGGCAGGAACGACGATTCGCAAATATGCCGATAGCCTGTTCGTGCAATGTGGCATCAGCCAGTCGCGGCAGCGTCTGGAAACCTTGTCCGTGACCCTGAGCCGTCGTTATGTGTTGTCCAGCGAGGCGATCTGGATCGCGCCTCTGGATGCCGTGCGCCTGGATCTGGCAAGCGGCGAACTGCTTGAGATCAACCTGGGGCAGCGCGAACCGGGTGGTTCGGTGGGGATTTCCAGTAACGCCAGCTTGCCGTTGTCACTGGCGGCCCAGTGGTGCGTCGAGGTGCTGCGCGAGGTAGGGCAGGCGTATCGCGAAGGGTCTTATCCATAACCATTTGGTTATGTGTTGAGGATGGCTTTTCAATATTCCCCAGCCTTCTGTTGTTTGAAACTGCGCAGGTAGTGCTCCATAAATCAAACAACAGGAGATCGACATGTCTGATGCAGACAGCAGTCGTTTCGTTATTCGTGACCGTAATTGGCACCCCAAAGCCCTGACCCCTGATTACAAAACCTCTGTCGCCCGTTCTCCACGCCAAGCCTTGGTGAGCATCCCCCAGTCGGCCAGCGAAACCAGCGGCCCGGATTTCTCTCACCTGAAAATGGGCCGGTTCGATAACGACCTGCTACTCAACTTCAATAATGGTGGGTTGCCGGTGGGCGAGAGGATCATCGTTTCCGGCCGGGTTTGTGATCAATATGGCAAGCCCATCCCGCATACCCTGGTGGAGATGTGGCAGGCCAACGCCGGTGGTCGCTACCGGCACAAGAATGATCGCTACCTGGCACCATTGGACCCGAATTTCGGTGGTGTCGGCCGGGCTCTGACCGACCGTGACGGCTACTACAGCTTCCGCACCGTGAAACCCGGTCCGTATCCTTGGCGCAACGGTCCGAATGACTGGCGCCCGGCGCACATCCATTTTTCCATCAGCGGACCATCGATCGCCACGCGCCTGATCACCCAGCTGTATTTCGAAGGCGATCCACTGATCCCGATGTGCCCGATCGTCAAGTCGATCGCCAATCCAGAGGCGGTACAGAGCCTGATCGCCCGGCTCGACATGGGTAATGCCAATCCGATGGATTGCCTGGCCTATCGTTTCGACATCGTGCTGCGCGGCCAGCGCAAGACCCACTTCGAAAACTGCTGAGGAGTCCGTCCATGCCTATCGAACTGCTACCCGAAACCCCTTCGCAAACGGCCGGCCCCTATGTGCATATCGGTCTGGCCCTAGAGGCTGCCGGCAACCCGACACGGCCGGAAGAAATCTGGAATCAGATGGCCAAGCCGGGTGCCGAGGGCGAACAGATTCTGCTGATCGGTCATGTCTATGACGGCAACGGTCACCTGGTGCGAGACTCGTTTCTGGAGTTTTGGCAGGCCAATCATGAAGGTGTCTACGACCCGGTCTTCGACTCGGAAAAAACCTTCAACAGTTTCGGCCGAACCGCCACCACCTTCGATGCAGGGGAGTGGACACTCAACACCATCAAGCCTGGCGTGGTGAACAATGCCGCCGGGGTGCCGATGGCGCCTCACATCAATGTGTCGCTGTTTGCCCGCGGGATCAATATTCACCTGCAAACCCGGCTGTACTTTGCCGATGAGCCACAAGCCAACGCGACGTGCCCGGTGCTTAATCTGATCGAGCAACCGCAGCGTCGCGAAACGCTGATAGCGCAGCGTTGCGAGGTGGATGGCAAGGCGGCTTATCGTTTCGACATACGTATTCAGGGGGAGGGTGAAACGGTGTTCTTCGATTTTTAAAACCCGCTTCGCGCCGAGCCAGCGAGTTCAACGGGCCAAGCGTGCAGACAACAAAAAGCCGCTGCCACCCTCACAGGGCGGCAGCGGCTTTTTGTTGTTACGGGTTACTTGCTATCAGGCAGCGCGTAAGCGATCACATAATCGCCGCGATCGGGTGACTGACGCGCACCACCCGCGGTGATGACAACGTACTGCTTGCCTGTTTTCGGCGACACATACGTCATCGGGCCACCCTGGCTGCCCACGGGTAGCCGGGCTTTCCAGGCCTCTTCTCCGTTGGCGGAGTTGAAGGCGCGCAGGTAGTAGTCCTGTGTACCGGCGATGAACACCAGGCCGCCCTGGGTGGAGAGCGTACCACCCAGCGTCGGCATGCCGATCGGCAACGGCAGATGCATCTTGATACCCAATGGGCCAGTGTCCTGGACGGTGCCGACCGGCACTTGCCACGCGACTTTCTGGGTTTTCATGTCGATCGCGGTCAGTGTGCCAAAAGGCGGTGCCTGGCAAGGGATGCCGGCAACCGACAGGAAGCGGTTCTTGTTCACTGCATACGGGGTGCCTTTGAGCGGTACTGCGCCCATGCCGGTGTTCAGTGCTTCACCACCGGAAGAGGTCTTGGCATCTTTCTGCGCCGCAATCATCTGGATCCACAGGCCCAGACGCATGTCGTTGACGAAGATAAAACCGTGTACCGGGTCAGTCGAGATACCACCCCAGTTCATCCCTCCCAGCGAGCCCGGGAAGCTCAGCGAGATATCGGTGCCTGGTGCGGTGTACAGCCCGTCGTAACGCATTTTCTTGAACGAGATACGGCAGAGCAGTTGATCGAACGGCGTTGCCCCCCACATGTCCGACTCGGTCAGCGTTTGCGCGCCGATCGCTGGCATGCCCACCGATTTCGGCTGAGTCAGCGAGTAAGGCTCGTTCGGGATGTTCGAGGTTTTGACCGGAACCTCTTCAACCTTGGTCAGCGGCTTGCCGGTGGCGCGGTCAAGCACGAAGATCTGGCCGGCTTTGGTGCCGATCACTACGGCGGGCACCTTGCTGCCGTCGGCTTTGGTGAAGTCGATCAGACTTGGCTGCATGGGCAGGTCGAAGTCCCACAGGTCGTTGTGGACGGTTTGGTAGACCCACTTTTCTTCGCCGGTTGTTGCGTTCAGTGCAAGAACGGAAGCGCCGTACTTGTGGTTCAGTGCCGTACGTTCCACACCGTAGATGTCGGTGGACGAACTGCCCATCGGCAAGAACACGGTGTTCATTACCGGGTCGTAGGACATCGGTGCCCAGCTGTTGGGCGTGCTGCGCACGTAGGTGCTGCCGGCCGCCGGAGCCTGCTTGTCTTCGGGGTTGCCCGGGTCGAATGCCCAGCGCATCTCGCCGGTGACGACGTCGAAACCACGGATCACGCCACCTGGCATGTCGGTTTGGACGTTGTCGGCGACACGGCCGCCGACAACCACGGTGGTCCCGGCCATCAGCGGTGCCGATGACAGCTGGTAATAGGAATCAGGGACGTCGCCAAGACCTGCTTTCAGATCAACCTGGCCGTTGTTACCGAAGCCCTGGCAGAACTCCCCTGTATCGGCGTCCACTGCAATCAGGCGCGCATCGATGGTGTTGGTCAGCAGACGGCGCTGGCAGTTGGCGCCGGCCGGTATCGACACGGGTTTGACAGGTGTGCTGCCGTCAGCAGGCTGGGCGAGCGCAGCGGTAGCGTCGAAGTAGGCGATACCGCGGCAACGCTGCCAAACACGGGTCTTGGCGTTGATCTCGTTCTTCCACAGCTGTTTACCGGTATCGGCATCCAGTGCGATGAGGTTGTTGTGCGGGGTGCAGATGAACACCTTGTCGCCAACCTGCAACGGTGTCATCTGATCTTCGGCGCCATTGCCGTCGCTGATCGCGATGTCCCCGGTATTGTAGGTCCATGCCGGCACCAGCTTCGAGACGTTGCTACGGTTGATCTGGTCCAGAGCGGCGAAGCGGCCGCCGCCTTCGTCGTTACCGTAGTGTTCCCAGTTTTTCTGGGCCTTGGCGGGGTCGACCTTGGTCAGCCCTGGGCCGTCACCGGTCGGCGAAACAGGGGCATGGGGAACGAACATACCGGCACCACCTGCAACGATGGCGACTGCCAGCACACCGCTCAGAGCGTAGCCACTGCGGCCGCTGGCCAGGCTATTGGCCTTGCGCAGATGGGGGTAGACCAATGCCACCAACAGGCTCAGCACGCCCAGGGCGAACAAGCGAGAGATCAGTGGCCAGAAGTTCAGTCCGACATCCGCCAGCGCCCAAATCACGGTCAGCACCATCACCGCCGCGAACAGCCAGGCACCCTGCAGACGCTGCTTGAAGAGCAGTACGGCAGAGACGATCAAACCGAAACCGGCGAGCAGGAAGTACCAGCTGCCACCCAGCGTGGCGAGGTAGCCACCACCGGTTGCGAAGAATAATCCAAATACCAGCACACCGAAGGCGACGACCCAGATGGGCCAGCGGCTGACGGATGCCGAAGGTCGAGACTTAGTCATGTTGCATGATCCTACTGACGCATGAACGTTTGTGGGGAGGGTTAAGAGCAGTGAAGGCAAGTCTGAAAATAGTTGTTAACTATTTGGTTAATTGCGCAAAGATATCAAAAAAAGCGAGCCCTGCGACAAATTGTCATTTGCCGGAAAGGAGAAACACTGTTGCGAAGATGGTAACAATCGAGAGAAATGCCCTGCACACGCGGGGCGAGCTGGCGAAGATTGCCTTCAGCCAGGTGTGATTGCCTACCGCAAAGAGCGATAGGCAATGGGGTCGACGTACGCCGATTGCAGGTCCCGCTCCGGGATTTCCCAGATGATTTGCTTTGGCGGCGTTTCTTTGGAAGCCGGGTTGTTGAGGTAGCTGTTTGCAGCGCCAGAGAACGCTCCACCGTCTTTGGCGAAGTTACCCACGGGGGCGCCCAGTGCCTGCTGCAGAAACCCTGCGAAGTTGGAGTTGCGTGAGAATGAAGTGCCGATGAGCGCGGTGTTGGGGAGGTCGGCATCGCCAAAAAGGTCTGCCTCAGTGTCAGGGTTGGCGGCCGACGCAACGGGAATTTCGTGGGTGCTGGTTTGGGCGACCATGTCGGGTGCGGGTTGCCATTTGAGCGGCAGCCAGTCGATTCCCGCCAGATGGACCAGATCGCCAGGTCGAACCGCGAGCGGGGCATGACGTTCATTGAACGACCTGCTTGGCGTGGCGCTGATGCCCAGGGTCTTCAGGCGCTGTGTGATGRCATCGGCCGCCGTTTTCGCGCCGGATTCGCTCCAGTGCGTATCGGTGCGCAACCAGGCACTGGCCCCCAGTGGCGTCAGCGCCGCGGTGAGGTCCAGATTCGACACGCCGCCCGCATCCAGCTTTGAGGTCCAGGCCTGGATGCGTCCTTCGAGAGCGGCTGGGCGATGCAGTGTGCAACGCTGCTCGGAAGCGATGCGGCTCTTGTCTGGAACGATGACCACCAGCAGGCTGATACCACGCTGGGAGAGCTGCTGCTTTAGATCAATCACGGCCTGGGCTTTGGCATCGGCATTGCGCTGCGCTTGATGGTTGACCTTGAGCTCATCGGCCAAAAACAACCAGCCAGGACAACCTGAGCGAACCCTCGGCCCGGTGTCACTGAGGAGCAGCCAACTGACTCCGCGCTCCAGCTTGGCGAAGGTCGTGGGGAGGTGAGCGTTCGACAGTTCCTTGGCGAGTCGATGAGTGATATCGCCGTCAAGAATCTGCGAGGTCTGCACTTCACCGGGTAACAGTGAGATCTGCCCTGAAACGATCAGACGGCCAGAGGACAGCAGTCCGACGAACAGGAATATCAGCAGCGCCACGCCTGCCAACCGACTGCTGCGAATCGCCAAATCATCTGGCTGAGTAGGGAGCGGGGGAGGCTTTAGGGTTGTCATCAGAATTGGAAGTACAGGAAGGGTACGGTTTCGCGACTGGCGATCAGTGCGAACGACAGCATGAAACCGGCGATGGGCCAAAGGGCGGTGGTGTGGAGCAATAGGCCGCCCAGTCGTTTCTCACAGTAAGGGTGCAACAACGGTGCAACGACACCGAACACCCCCAGCAAACCCGCAAGGCCGTGTACCGGGCGTAGGATCGCGGACAGTTCGTCACCGAGGGCAATGCCCTGCAGGCCGAACTGTCCGGCATACAGGCTCAGCGCGCTATGAAAGTCGGGGGCGCGGAACAGTGTCCAGGCCAGGCAGACGAACAGCAGGGTCAGCCCATGGGAAAACACTGGCTGTAACGGGGGCAGGGTAGAGCTGTTCCAGACACGATTCACACACAACGCAATGCCATGGGCGCTGCCCCACAGCAGATAATTCCAGCTATCGCCACCGTGCCAGAGGCCGGCGATAGCCATGATCAGGAACAGGTTGCGATAGGTTTTCCAGGTGCCGTTGCGATTACCACCCAGCGAAATATACAGATAGTCACGCAGCCAGCTGGACAGCGACAAATGCCAGCGGCGCCAGAAGTCCTGGATGCTGTTGGCCAGATAGGGACGGTTGAAGTTCTCGGGAAAGTGGAAGCCCAGCATCAATCCAAGACCAATGGCCATGGCGCTGTAGCCGGCGAAGTCGAAGAACAGTTGCAAGGAGTAAGCAAGGCAGCCGATCCAGGCGTCAGAGAAACTTGGGTTCTGCACATTGAACGCCACATCGACCACCGGCGACAGGGTGTCGGCCACCAGGACCTTCATGCTCATCCCGACCATGAACCGGCGTGCGCCCAGCGAGAAATTCTGCCAGTTGAAGTGACGCTGATTCAGCTCACGCCGAACCCAGTCATAGCGAATGATGGGACCGGCGACCGAATGGCCGAACATCGAAATATAGGTGGCGTAATTAATTAAGCTGCGTTCGGCCGGCACGGTGCGGCGGTGTACATCCACCAGATAGGAAATCGCCTGCAAGACGATAAACGATAGCCCGGCCGGCATGATGACTCGCTGCCAGTCCAGCGGCATGGCGCCAGACCAGGCAAGGGCATCGATCAACGTACCGGCGACGATGTTGGCGTACTTGTACCAGCACAGCACCGCCGTGTTGAGCACGATCAATGTCACGAGTAGCCGCACGCGGCGCTTGTCTTTTTCCCGCAAGGCGTCAATCAGCAAGCCGCCGGCCCACGCCGTGATCGTTAGCACCACATGCACTGCGAGGAACCGAGGGCTCAACCAGCCATAGAACAGCCAGCTGCCGATCAGTAACGTGACGTTGCGCCAGGCGGCTGGGCACACTGCATAGCTGCACAAGAACAGCGGCAGGAACAACGTCAGAAACTCGAGAGAGGCAAAAACCATGGTGGTGGCGCGATCCGATCAGTGGGCCAGGACGTCAGTCGCGAGCAACAGGTGCGGGCCATTTGCACCAGGCAGCAGCACAACGCTGTAGCGCTCGCCGGCCTTGAGCTGGCCCAGGTCAAGTGGCGCACCGACGTTGGTTTGGGCGCAGACCAATTGAACCGACAGGCTGACCGGGTTGATCGCTCGGCGTTGCACGCTGCCGTCCGCCACCTCCTTGAACAGGTCGGTGTTTTTCCCCGCAGCACGCAAACGGGCCTGGGCGCACGCTGGATCGGCGCTGATAAACGCCAACGAAGCTCTCAGGCTATTGAAGTCGTCGGGTTGCTCTCGGATGACGACTTGGCGGATGCCTTGAGCGCTGTCTGGCAAAGCGATCACACTGGCGAATTCCCCTGCTGCCACCTGGATGTCCAGTGGCTGGCTTTTGCCGTTGCGTTCCAGGGTGCCCTTGATCGGCTGGTTGGCGGGCACGGGCAGGTAGTCGGACACGGCATTCGCTCCCTCGAGTCTGAGGCTGGCCTGCGAGCCTTCGGCCAGCAGTTGCAAGGGGCGGTCGGCGGCGTTGATAAAGCGCAGGAAGGCCGAGTCTTGATCCGGGCCCGTCGGGTACAGGGCAATGTCGGCGGCCTGGGCGTGCAGGCTCAGCATCAAGGGCGCGAACAGCGCCCAGCCACATGTGGATCGAGTCATTTGCCGGCTCCTGTGCTGCTGACGGTATTGGCGGGCAACTTGGCCAACGCACCACCAATCGCAGTGCCCCAGGCTTGATAACCGGCGACGGTAAAGTGCTGCCCATCGGTGGTGATCCACTGCCCGGGTTTGGAGAACGTCAGCGAATCGATGTAGGTGCAAGGCGCCACGTTCGCGGCTAAAAACTGCGACATCAACTGGGTGCGGGCATCATTCTTCTGGTACATGCCACCGGCTTTGCCCCAGGCCGGGCCCACCCAGGCGCAACGGGTCCCGGTGGCCGCGATGGCCTTGGCCAGGCCGGTGACGCTTTGCCATGCCCAGGCCTTCGGAAACACGGGCTTGTCGTAGGACGCCATGGTGTCGCCGATGACCAGTACCACCAGGTCGGGCTTGTCGGCGGCGATCAGGTCCTGGATCGGTGTGGTGGTGGCGTCACGACCCTTGATCACCATCTTGTCGTTGCCTTTGCGCTCGGCACCGCAGTCGACCTTTTTACTGATCAGCCAGTCGCCGGCGCTGGCGCCACAGGCACCGATGGAGTGAACCAGGGCGCCTTGGCGAGTCAGGTTGTCGTGCAGCGGCTCCAGCAAATGGTCCGCGAGGCTCATATGGCTCTCCCCAAGAACAAGGAGCGTCAGGCCGGCAAGGGCAGAAGTGGGCATCGGAAACTCCAGAATGATCAGTTGGAATAAGGTGAGGCGTACGGACTGACCGGCAAGCTCATGGGGCCGCTGATGTCCTCGAACAGGTAACGCAAAGACAGGGCGCCGCTGAATTGTTGGTAGTCGTGGGCGTTGTCCAGGCCCAGATTGGCGCCCAGCAGGAAGTTCGAAGCGACCTTGTATTCAGCCGCTGCGGCGACGCTGTAGCCGA
Organism: Pseudomonas sp. 05N433; assembly: GCF_056396925.1. NCBI lineage: Bacteria > Pseudomonadati > Pseudomonadota > Gammaproteobacteria > Pseudomonadales > Pseudomonadaceae > Pseudomonas > Pseudomonas sp. 05N433. The sequence goes on from NZ_JBFTML010000011.1 coordinate 77,535, forward strand.
TCCCGGTTTTGTTTTGCCCGGCGTAACGCAGGCCCGAGGCCGCCTGCAGGGCTTTGTCGGTCGGGAAATAGTCGACACTGTCTTGCTCGAAATGCTGCACGCCGACCGAGCCCTTGACTTGATACGTCAAGCGCCCGGTGCGTTGTGCCCAGGTCACCGGTACGCCCAGGGCGAAGAACGTCTGCGGACTGAAATAGCCGCCGTGGCCATAGGTGAAATAGTCCTGATTGTTCGCGTAGCTGATGCCGGTCATGCTCAGGCCGACGGTCAGCTTGCTGTCCGTTGCATTTTGCAGGTACCAGTAGATGCCGCTGCCCAGTTCACTGCGGCTGTTGGATTCGACATGGTTGCCCAATAGCTGGTGCCAGGAGGCGTAGCCATAGGCGCCGACTTCGCTGTCGTCATAGCTCAACTGGCCGCGCCCGCCGTTGGCGGTCACACCGCCCCAGGACTGCCCGCTGCGTTTGTCCGTGGTGCCGGCAAACGAGGTGACGCTGTCAGTCACCGGACGCCGGGAAACGCTCACCCCGTAGCGGACATTAGAGGAGTCGCTTATGGGGCGATCAACGCTGATGCCGCCCGTGGCGGTGGAGTATTTGAAGCCGAGCGGGGTGGTGCCGAGATCGGCCTTGAGCCCATCCGCGGGCCGTTGAATAGCGACGGAAAGACCGACACCCTCGGCTTTTTGCGAGCCGGCGCCTTCGCTCTGCGCACCGCTACCGAAGCGCTGCAGTGCTTCGCCGCTGGCACTGCCGGCGTTCAGCGAGACCGGCGTCACGCGCAGGGCGACACGGCTTTCATCCAGCGGGATATTGATTTCCAGCGGCGTTTCAATATCGGTCAGCTTGCTCAACCCCGACTCACTGTTGTTGCTGCGAATGCTCACGCCCTGGGTGACGTAGGCACTGCGCTCCTGAAGGATTTTATTCAGCGCCAGTTGCGCGGGGCTGATGTCTTCACTCACCAGTGCTGCGCGCGGCAGCTGCGACTCGAATGGATTGCTCGCCTGCTGGGGCCTTGGCAGGGCGTCGATGCCAAAAGGGGTGTTAGACCTCACGCTGCCCGGTATTTCCTGAGCCGGTGGCGGGATCGCTGCCAGCAAGGTGTCGCGACTGACCTCGCTACGTGGCCCCGACACCCCCGCAAAAGGGTTGGGTGCCACCGTCGACCCGGCCAGTTGGCCGCTCTGGCTTCTGCGTTTCTCGCTCTGCTCGATGGCCACTGCCTTGCGCAGCAGATCGGTCGCCGTGCCGGTCTTGCCCATGTTCTGGTAAAGGCGGGCGGCCTCGGTCAGCGTTTGAGGGTTGCCGGATTCGGTCTTGAGCAGCTGTTGCAGTGCCTGTTCGGCAAAGCCTGTGTCATGTGCCAACACCGCCGCGTCGGCGGCACCCAACAGCAGTTGTGGGTCGTTTGGCTGACGTTGTAACAGCGGCTTGTAGAGTTCGAGGGCTTTTGTCGTGTCGCCGTTGGCCGAATACATTCGCGCCAGCGCCGCGACGGCGGCGCTGTCACCGGGACGTTGCGCCAGCGCGGGCGCCAGCGTGTCATACGCGCTGGCCAGATTGCCTTGTTCGCGTAGATGGTCAGCCTGGCGGATGCGATAGAGATGGAGCAGGTCGTCGAAACGCTTGCGAGTCGGTGCGTTCAAGGGCTTGTTCTGAAGGTCGCGCAGAATCTCGTTGACCTGGGCGTCTTCCCCGGACTCAAGCAGGACCGCGGCGTATTGCAGGATGAAGTCCGCCGAGGGCGCAGCGGTGTGTTGCAACTGGCCGCGCATGAGGGCCAGCGCTCGGGTCGGCTCGCCGATCTCGACATAGGCCGAGGCCAGGCTCGCCGTGCGATCTGGACTGTTGTTGGCCATCGGCTGAGTACGATCGAGCAAGGTCAGGGCTTCCTGGCGCTGTCCGCGCTTGCCCAACCCGATCGCCTGGCTGAGTTGCAGGTTGAGGCTGACATCAGCGGCCAGTGCTTCCATGTCCGGGGTGCGCTGGTCGGGGCGCAAGCGTCCCAAGGTTGCCTGGGCGGCTTTCCACTCACCCATCTGGACCGACAGCAAGGCGCTGACGTAAAGCGCATCGGCATTGTCGGGGTGGGCCTGGAGCATGGTGTTGATCAGGTCCCGAGCCTTTTGCGGTTCGTCCATTGCCAGGTTCAGGCGGGCCAGGGCGAAACGTGTCCAGATGTTGTCCGGCTCAACGCGCAGCGCGTCTTGCAAGGCGTTGCGCGCAGCGGGCAGGTCGTTGCGTTGTTCGGCGAGGGCGGCCAGTTGCGTCGCGCGCAAGGCTTGCAGGCGTGCGGACTGGCCGGTCTTTGCCTGTCCGGTGGCTGGCAGGCTGTTGATCAGTTGCAGGGCTTCATCGTTCTTGCCGCTCTTGAGTAGCACATTAACCAACCCTTCCTGTGCTCGAGGGTCGTCGCGGCGCAGATTCAAAATCTGCCGATAATTGCGCTGCGCGTCATCGAACTGGCCCGCGCTGGCCTGAATATCCGCCAGGGCGAGGAGAGCATCCGCCCCGTTTGGATTCTGCCGCAGCGCCTGGTTCACCAAGGCCTGTGCCTGGGCTGTCTGGCCTTTGGCCTGGGCATCGCGGGCCTGCTGCAACGCCGACCAGTAGTGCACTTCGTTCAACGCCACTTGCCAGTGGCTGCCGTTGTGTTGTCGCGTGGCCTGACCCAGGAGCTTTTCCGCTTCGGCCAGTCGCTGTTGCTGCTGGCGAATAACCCCAAGGCCGCCGAGCGCGTCAGCGTCATCGGGCCGGGTTTTCAAGCGTGCTTGAAACGCCTGCTCGGCGGTGGCCTGATCGCCTGCTTTGAGCGCCTTCAGGCCGCGCGCGACTTCGGCGGGCGGTTGCCATTCCTTGCTGGCCGTCGTTGCCGGCTGTTGCTTGCCCTTGTTCATCTGCGCGCGGATTTCCACGTCATCCGGATGCGTCTTGAGGTACGCCTCGAACAACGGTACTTGTGCCGGATTGGGCGGACCGATCCAGGTCAGTGCCAGTCGCCAGCTTTCGTCGGCATCACCGGCAATGTCGGTACGCTGGGTCAGCGCGGCCAGTGCACGAATGCCCTCGGCACGGCTGTCTTCACGACGGACCAGATGCTTGGCGTAAAACAGCGCGACGATCGAGTCGTTGGGCATCTCACGTTGCAGGCGCTGGAATCCGCTGCGTGCTTCAGCCCAGTCAGCCTGATTGAAGGCAAGGTTGTTGTAATACTCGCGGCCGATCGTACCTTGAGGTGGGCGGCCATCGAACAGCGAGCGAAACACGGCGGTCGCCTTGTCACGCTCACCGGCATCGACGAGGCGCCGAGCCTCCTCCAGGCGCTGCTGGTTCTGCGGTTGGGCCACGCCGATGTCCTGCGCCAATTGCAGAGCCTGCCGAGGCGTTGGCTGGATGGCCTGCAAGCGGGCGAGGTATTGCTGCGCCTGTTGTGGCTTGCCCTGTTGCACGCCGATCAAGCCCAGGCCATAGAGTGCGTCAACCTGGACCGGGTCCAGCAGCAGGACTTTCTGCCAGACTTCCGTAGCGCGTTGAGGGTTGTTGTGCGACTGCCAGTAATGCCCTTGCTCGACGAGTAACGTCTGTGGCGTCGGACTTTGAGCGTGTGCAGCAGCCGTCCATGCGCTCATGACGGCGATGGCTAGCGTGCGGTGGTGCGCGTGCATGCGGTCTCCCAGGAGAGTTTCAGCGTTCCGTCTTCCCGGAATCGGTAATGTTTATCTGCCCAGCCGAGCGCGAACAGGCTAAGCATGAAGTTGTAGTAACGCGGCGGACTGGCGTCGGCATCAGGCCTGGCCAGCGCCTCTTGCAAGGCGAGCTCCACGCGCTGGCGTTGTTGATCGGCCAATCGGGGATGCCCCTTGGCCTCAAGGTAGGGAATCAGTGCAGCCCAGAATCCGAACGGGCTCTGACCCTGGACACTGCCGTGGAGAATCCGGATTGTTTCCGGGGGGGAACCCGTCGCGACAGTGCTGCGAGCCATGCCGTCCAGCCGTTTGAGCAGGAGCGCTGCCAGCGGTTCGGAGGCGTCGCTCATGCCCAGCCAGAGGTACGCGCGAATGGCATCGTAGCTGCCCGTGTCGCCGTTGATCGGGTCGCTGACGAAGACACCCGATTGCGCTGAAGTGCCTTGATAACCGACCCAGTCAGCGACAAAACCGTGGTGGCTTGATTGGGCAATCATCGTCGCGGTGTTGTTGGCAATCGCTTGCCAGGGCCCGTTGGGAGCTTCCTTGGCCAGCCGCCGTAACAGTGGCAGTGGCAGGTAGCTGGGGTTCAGGCGCCAGAGAGCATCCGGCAGGACGAAGCCCTGTGGTCCAGGCAATACCATCGGCCCCAGCCCGGGCAGCGAGACGACCAATTGCGCTTCAATCGTCGCCATCAGGTGCAGGGCATCCTGGCGATAGTCCGGCCGATGCCACAGGCGTGCGGCTTCGAGCAGGGCGTAGGCGATCCACAGGTCGGCGTCGGCAGCCGAGTTGGCGTCCTGCAGGCGCCACTGACCGTCCGTGCCTTGCCCCCATAACCAGCCTGGCAGGCGAGTGGCGGTGGTGGAGCCTGCGAGGTTGGCTGATGTCCAGCGCCAGAGTTTGTCAAAGCGTGCCTGATCGTTGCCGATCAGTGCGAAGAGCATGCCGTAGGATTGCCCTTCAGAAGTGCTGTGATTGTTCTCCAGGCTCGATTCCAGAACCCGGCCGTCGGCCTGGACGAAGCGCGTTGCATAGGTTTGCCACAGTGGCCAGGCCGGCAACTCACAGGGAGTTGTGGCGGCTATCGCAGGCACCGGCAGGGCGAGCGCAAGCACAACGCTCAACCTGCGCGCGTTACCGCGCAGGCACTGGCGAAGTGAAACCGCCCGGCTGCTCATGGACGACACAGGCATGCGCAGCTCATTGGCCAAGACGACGTTTGGCCCGTAAGCGCAGGGCCAGGTAAGTCATCGAAGCAAGCAGCAGGACCCCGAGGAGCGTGAACAGCATGAGCGCCATTATGTTTTGCGAGAGGTACCACTGCAGATAGCGCAATGGCCCCAGGCTCCCGACGTAGTAGTCCTGTTCGGCGACCAGCGATTTGACATGCTTGCCCTTGACCACCACCAGACTGCCTTGCAACTCGTGGGCGTTTTCTTCGCTGCTGAGCAGGGCGTTGGTCACGTCGGCCAGGCCGTTGGGCCTTGCGCTGGCGATAAACACCACACTGCGCCCACTCTTGAGCGGCGATTCGAATCCAGTCAGATAAGCACTGCCGTCGTCAGCGCTGAACCTGAAGCTGCTGCGCGCTTCACGCAGATTGGTTTTCGTATCCGGGCTGATCCAGTTACGCAGACGCAAGGGCAGGTCAGACAGTTCAAAGTACTGCGCAGCAGCTTCGTCCTTGGCCGGAAGCAGGTTTTGCCATTGCTCCAGCAGCGGCTGATTGTTGCCCGAGGCGAGCACCAGCAGATCCCGGTCGCTTTGCTCGGCCACCTGGTCGGCGTGGACCACCTTTACGCCGGTGGCCGGATAACCGGTGGAGTCGCCGAAGCGGCCCAGCACGGTCAGATAGGCGCTCAGATCGGCCGGGCCTGGTTCGTTGGGCAGGATCACCGATGTTTCAGAAAGGTCGGCCATGCGGGTGAACGGGAAGCCGCTGTCCTTGAACACCCCGAGGTTGGGCATGGCCATGAAGTGTTCGTATTGGCTGAGGTCCAGGGTCGAGTCCGGGTCGATCACACCGCGCATGTTGTCGATGATGATGTCGCGGCAGTCGCCCTGTTTGATGTAGTCATACATAAAGCGAAATTGCAGGCGTGATTGCAGCGCTACGGAATTGAGCGGCAACAGCATGCGCGACGTGCGGGCCAGGCTGTCGTCGGTTTTGAGCATCGCCAGCAGGCTGTCGCTGCTGCCGAGTTTCTCGATCGAAGGCAGATCGATCGATTTGATGAAGGTATCGTTGAAGTGGACCAGCAACGAGGAATTGGTGGAGACCGGCTGCGGCGTATAGCGGTATTTCAGGTCAAGTTGTGCGCCGGGTTCACGCCAGTTGAACAGGTCGGGTGGCAAGCGCAGCGCAACCGTCATTTGTCCCGGGTTGTAACCCGATACATTGAGTTCTGCGGGCTTCGCCAGTTCACCCAGGCGAACCGGGCGGTCGGAGGGCAGCCAGTTAGGCGCGTCGTACGGTCGGCGTGGCTTGAGCGAGTCGATCCGGTCGATCACCACGCTCTGCCCGGAAAAAGCCGAGCCACCGAGGGCCAGCGCGGTCGCGGCGACCTTGAGATCGGCGCCATCGCGCCCGGAGACGATCAACAGTTTGCCCTGAGCATCATTCGGGTTGCTCACGAGTGTCAATGTCGGCCCCGTGGCCGCTTTGATCGGCAAGCCACTCAAGGCCGTCGATTCGCCGCTGCTGACAAACACCACGGCGTTGCCTTTGGCCGGCAGGCTGGTGAGGCTGGCGGGGAAGGTTGCGCCGCGGTAGCTGGCCAGGGCGCCAAACCAGGACGACAGGATACCGGCGGCCTCAAGCTCAGGGCCGCCCGGGCGCGCAGTGAACACGAAGGGCAGCTTCAGGGGCGAAGCATCTCGACGATCGAACAAGGGCAGAGGCAGAGCGGACAGGTCGTTGGGCTGTTTAATCGAGGACACCTGGAGGCTCAGCTGGCTCTCGTTGCCGATCTTGGCCCACAGGCTGGAGTGCAGAGGGTCTTCACATTGCATCGTGTAGTGACCGATGAACTGCAGGCTGAGCCGGTTGAATTCGGTGATGGTCTGCGGCGGAATCTGCACGGTCCGGGTCTGCAATTTACCGGCCTCTTCCTTCGGGAGGGGCAGGCTGGCGGCCACTTGATCGTTGATCAGCACGTTGATTTGCGAAAGGTCGGCCAGCAGCGCCGGTGAATAGCTGTACTGCAGCGTGACCTGCGCAGCCGTGACGACTTCATCGGCGCGCACATTGAAGTTCACACTGTCGGTAGCCTCCACGCCTTTAAGGTTCATCGAATAGCTTTTGCCGAGCTCCTTGAGGGTGCGGGTATAGCTGTTGCTCGGGGCATCGGTCCCGGGCAACGATGCGACCGGCATCACCGCCGGCTCTGTGGCGCTGATGGGGGTGGCAGCACTCAACGCCCAGTCGCTCCAGCCCACTAGTGAGCAGGCGAGCAGCATGAGTGAGCGACGAGGAGGAAAGGTCCGGCGAGTGGAAGGCTTCAAGATCGTTGCGTGTCCGCGGTGGGGTCGATGGGTGATGGAGTGGCCGGGCGTTTGCGCAGCAGCGCCTGGCTGTCCTTTAGGGTGGCAACGAACAAGCGCAGGATGGCGCGCAAGCCAATGCTGCTGACCTCGCGCAACGCTGACATTGGCGCGTCGAGGCGGCCGTTGCCCCACGTGTTGGCCCAGGTGTCGGCCCGTGAAAAGGTCAGTCGCACCAGCTCACTTTGCTGGCGCAGGGTCAAACCCTCGAATTTCACGCCTGCCACGTTGTCGTTGCTGAAGATCGTTGTTGCGGGAAAGAGGCTTGAGGGAGGTGTGCGCAGAATGCACAGCCGCAGCTTCTCTTTGGCGCTGAGCTGAACTTGCGGTGGCAGTGCCAGACCCACGCCGTTTTGTGAGAAGTCCCGGGTTATGCAATCGAACGATGTGCCGTCTTCGCGATAGACGCGCACGGGCAGATCCGCGGGCACCCTGGGCTCGTTGCGCACCTGAGAGGACTCAGTGGCCACCGCCACGGCGGTGCTGACGATGATGATGTTGTACACGGTCCAGATCAGGTTGATCAGCAGGGTAGTGACCTCGGCCGAATCACTCCCGACCAGTTTCACCACGCCGATCGCCAGACCGATCATGTTCAAGGTCAACAGGACGATGTAAGGCCGCGCGAGCTTCCAGTTGAAATAGTCCTTTTCGACGGTGCCGCCCTTGTCGGTTACGTTGAATTTGCCCAGCGAAGGGCTGATTAGAGCCAGCAGGACCGGTCGCATGATGTGCCAGGCCAACACCGACTCATACACTTCGTTCCAGAAGGAATGGCGGAAGCGCCCCTGGATGCTGGAGTTGGTCAGGCTGGAATGGAAAATATGCGGCAGTACATAGACCGTGACCATCAACGCCGAGGCATGGAAAATCTGCGCGTCGAAAAACAGGTAGGCCAATGGTGCGGTCAAGAACACCAGGCGGGGCAGGCTGTAGAAAAAGTGCATCATGGCATTGAGGTAGCAGATGCGCTGCCCCAGGTTCAGCCCTTTGCCAAACAAGGGATTGTCGGTCCGAAAAATCTGCACCATGCCCCGTGCCCAGCGTATGCGCTGGCTGATGTGTCGGGAAAGGCTTTCGGTGGCCAGTCCCGCCGCTTGTGGAATGGCGAGGTAAGCGGTGTTGAAACCACGGCGATTGAGCTTGAGTGCCGTGTGCGCATCTTCGGTCACGGTCTCGGTGGCGATGCCGCCGACTTCCAGCAAGTGAGTCCGCCGGATGACCGCGCAGGAGCCACAGAAGAATGCCGCGTTCCACAAGTCGTTGCCGTCCTGCACCAGGCCGTAGAACAGCTCACCTTCATTGGGTACCGAGCGAAAGGTATCGAGGTTTTTTTCGAACGGATCGGGTGAGTAGAAAAAATGCGGCGTTTGCAGCAACGCCAGGTTCGGGTCCTTTAAAAACCAGCCCATGGTGATTTGCAGGAAGGAGCGGGTGGGCACGTGGTCGGCGTCGAATATGGCAATGAACTCGCCATCGGTGACTTTGAGTGCCTCGTTGAGGTTGCCGGCCTTGGCATGTTGATTGTTGTCGCGGGTGATGTAGTTGACACCAATCTGCTGACAGAAAGCCTTGAATTCCTCCCGGCGTCCGTCATCGAGCACGTGCACCCGCAGTTTGCCCTCGGGCCAGTCAATGGCCTGAGCCGCGAGCACCACCAGTTTGACGATACCCAGTGCTTCGTTATAGGTGGGGATGAACACATCCACCGTCGGCCATTCAGCGGGTGGCTGTTGCAGAAACTGCGGCTTACGTTGCAACGGCCAGGCGGTCTGTATATAGCCGAAGACCAGGACGAGCAAGGCATACAGTTCTGCCAGCACCAGCCCGTAGCCAAATACGGCATCCTGCCAGTTGTCGAAGTCCAGAGTGTCGGACAGGCGCCAGTACATGTAACGCAACGAAGCGATCAGCGAGAGGGTGATCAGGGTCAGGATCGCCAGACGCCCGGTTTGCTTGCGGATGATCAGGCTGGCGGCAAAACAGACGGAGGCAAACACGGCTTGGGAATACAGATTCTGCGGTGCAGTGAGGATACCCAGCACCAACAATGCTGCAATCAGCCCGCCTGAAATTTTCAGGCCCAGGCGCCAACGCAGGGGCCATTGGCTAAAGCGATCCTGGAAGCTATCCAGCAGCTTCTGCAACCACCAGGTCTTTGCAGGTAGCTGATTCAGCTGGACGGTCATAGCGTGCCCTGCTGGCTGGAAGCATCCGTGAAAAGCAGGGCATGGACCGCGCCTGATAGCGACAGAATGTCCTGACAGCCAATGCTCTCAGGCGCGTGCTGCAACAGGTCCCGACCATAGGCCAGCGACTCGTTGAACTGGTGATCGAGGCGAATCGTCCCGATCAGGTTAGCGCCGAGCCGTCGCCGAAACAGCACGCCCATGTCCCTGCTGAACGCACGGGAGTCATCCCATTGGTTGAGCACATACCGCTGCTGCTGTGCGCGTCGCGGGCTGGTTTCCAGCCACTGGGTCATGGTGTCCAGTGCCAGGTAGGAGGCCGCGTCGGCCACCGTCATCACCAGCACCAGATCGGCAGCGTCGAGTGCCTGTTGCGAATAGACGGTCGCGCCCGAAGGCGTATCCAGGATCACGGTATCGTTTTCGCTGAGGTGCATTGACGCCAGGTGCTGGCTCAACCAGTCAGCATCTTCAAGCAGCATCTGCCTGAGCAATCGGCGATCGTTCAGCTCGCCAGTGCCGAAGGGCAGGCACTCACTGTCGCTAAAGCCCGGCAGGCGATGAGCGCCCCAGTCGGCGTCCTGCTCTTTGAGTTGGATCAGCCCGGGAGCCGGCCTGGTGATACCCAAGTGGCTGGACAGCGCGTTCTGAGGGTCCAGATCAATCGCGATGACTCGCCCGCCAGGGTGCCGAAGTGTTTTCGCGAGGCCAGCGGCGATGGTGCTTTTACCCACCCCGCCATTCGCTGAAACGATGGCAATGACCTTCGCCTTGGTCCGCTTGCGAATCGTTTCTGGCAGACCGTCCCGACGAACCTGGTTGAGTTCACGCAACAGGTCGCTCAATCGCTGACGGTCATCCGCAGCAGCACTCGCAGGTGGCTCAGTCAGGGGAGGGGACTTGGGCGAAGGCAGCGGGAGGAAAACATTCTTCACAGGCTCGATCGGCGCGCCAGTCAATAAAGAAGACTGTGGCTCGTCCAGTTGAAACACAGGAGACGTTGGCGTTGTGGGAGACAAGGCCGCCGACTCTGGTTCTGGCTCAGCCATTGCAGATGTAATCGGGTCGTCTTTGAAATCTTTATAGTTTGGTTGTATTTCCTGGTAAGTTTCCGCATTGGCACCAAAACGTGTAAAGAGTTTCGTAATATCGTCTACATATTTCATGCGTTGTACCAGGAATGAAATAACTCAGAAACTCAGCATTCCATTAACTTAACAAAGTTTATGCGTAGTCTTGGCGTTGGCAGAGTGCCAGTAATCTAGGAGGTCTGCGTTTGCGTGTCAATGAATGTTATAAAAAGTCAGCGAGGCTCGTTAGTGTTAGTCTGAATCTTGTTGAAGTGTCATGTTTGTGTGTGGGCAGTGTGAGTGTCGATCGCGTTCGATAGTTAGAGACTGGGTTATGTAATAAATAAGTTGGCTGATGTGTTTGAAGCGCGGTGCTAAAAAAAATGCTCCGTATCGAAAGATACGGAGCATTTTTCATTTGCCGAGCACGAAGATTGACCGGTTGAAAAATACAGGTCTCAGGCGTTGTGGCATATTGTGCTTAGAACAGCAAACCCATCAAGGATGCTTTGACCGCTGCTTCGGCTTTGTTTGATGCTTGAAGTTTACGCATGGAATTGACTAAATGAAATTTCACGGTCCGAATATCGATATTTAGAATAATGCTGATTTCAACATAAGTTTTTCCAATGGCCGTCCATTTCAAGGTTTCTTTTTCTCGAGCGGTCAGTGGTTTATATATTTCGGGTATGTTTTTTTCGGAAAAGAAACGCGTCATGGATTCATGCGCTAACTGAGTCAGCCAAATTAGCTTGGTCTCTTTACTCTCCAGTTCTGTCGGTGAAATATATTCGCTGGAGCGGGAAACAGAGAGTAAGCCGATACTGTTGAATCCGCGCTGCGATGAAAGGCACCATCCATGATTTAGGTTGTAATGCCGCGCTTCTTCCCAGAATTTCAGACTTTGACTTTGCTGCTCTGCTGACCAGCGCAAGGGAATGGACCGTGTTAACCCATGTTTGACAGTGGGGTCTTGGGAAAAATAATGTTCGGCTACATATTTTTCTTCCCAAGGGGCAGGGTAATTTGAAAGTAGAAAATATTGCGGGGATGTTAACGATAAGGGGATTTTTAGTCCGTAGGAGCAGAATTCGAATCCCAGGTTGGAAGTTATTTTAACCAGTTCATTGAATAATTCATTTTCAGAAGTGCAGCCAGAAACTAACTCAATGAAGTCTTCGCGCCATTCTTTCACCAATACTACCTTCCGTGGTCAGCGCCCCCAGTGAGAAGGGCGGGGGGCTATTATACAGAATTGGAGCGTGCCAGGGAGGTAGCCCTGGAGTGTATCAATATTTGCTGAATACAGCGGCAATACCACGTCCGGTAAGGTCCGTAGCACAGATAAATCTCCCGCAAGGACGCAGTAGCTCTCTGTATTTTTTAGTACGTCAGTGCTAGAAAGTCGATATTTCTAAGTGCCTGGATTTTTACCCTCGCCACAGGGAGGGCGCAACTTTCAACTCAGTCAGATAAAAATTGTCAATTGTTTAACCGTTGATGTTGCTCATTGTTGGATGCGGTTTTAATTAACCTGCCCATTTGGGCAGCTACTAATACAGCTCTCGATTTGTTGTACTGGCCGGATAACATTTGCCGAGAGGTTGTCATGCTAACTGTTATAACAGGGACTGTTAATGATCTTTTGCCTGGGATGGCATGTGCGCTCGCTAAATATAGGTATCAGGTATTCGTTAAAGAGTTAGGCTGGCCTCTACGTTGTGAGGAGGGGGTTGAGTTAGATGATTTCGATCGCCCTGATACGGTATATGTTTTGGCCTGTGATCATAATCACGAAATATTTGGTTGCGCTCGGTTAATTCCTACTAATCGTCCATACCTGCTGGGGGATGTATTCCCTCACTTAATGGGAGGGAACCCTCCGCCGTTCTCTGCGGGTATATGGGAGCTCTCCCGGTTCGCTATTAGCCACCCGAAAGGCCAGGTATTGAGTGCTGAACAGGCCTGGAAAAATACGGTGAAATTGGTGAGGGAAGTGATTGACGTCGCACGCTCAAAAGGCGCGTTTCGATTGATCGCGTTCAGTGCTGTAGGCAATGAGCGTTTGCTAAAACGGATGGGCGTCAATACATGCAGGATTTCGCCGCCGCGGCTGATCGACAACAAAAGTATCGTTCCCTTCTGGATCGAAATCGACGACAAAACCACTAGCGCTTTGCGTCTGGCCGCCTAAAAACTTTACAGCGAATGATAGTCGAGAATGCCGATGAGTAGAGTCATAGGTTTGGCGGCATGCGATTGGTATGCCCTGAAGTGCTTGGACGAACGTATTTCGGTGGTGGGCCGCACTCAGGAACAGCTTGAGCAGCGAGTGACAGCGGCCTGCGAGCACTCCGCAACTGAGCATAATGTACCGATAGCCTGGAAGGACGAGAGTGGCGAGATAGTCGCTTTTTGCATCGTGCATTTCGACAAGCAGAGCAAGGTCAACGGGCTTGGCAGTGCGTACTTTTCAACGCTGATAGTAGTGCCGGTGGCGAGTGTCCTCCAGCAGCTGATGCGCTGTGCAATTGAGTATATAAACAGTACTCGGTTGCTGCCTCGGCGGGTGTCTGACTTGGTAGGCCCTATCCACAGTTCATTCTTGATTGAGCGAGGGCTGCGCACATTTGAGTCTGATTTCAATGTGTTTTCGTTGCCATCAAATACGATTGAGTTGACTGATGCCTTGGTGCAGGCAGGATTCCGAAAGGAAAAAGACCTGGTTGAAATTGTCTTTCAACCGCCCGCTCAAGGGTATCAACAGCATGCCTTGGAAGAAAAGCTCACTCAGCGATTGACGGGTATTGAGTTCCATCACTACGGGCAAGACGAATTGGTTGCCAGAAGCCAATTGTTAGCAGACTGTTATAATCAATCTTGGGAGCGAAATTGGGGTTACAGCCCTGCGTCAAAAGAACAGTTTGAAATAGCCTCGCGTAATATTAAAAACATATCGGCGTTGGTTGCCGAGCATGACGATAAAATTGTCGGCTTTACTATGTTTGCACCCGCCATGAATGAGCAGGGGTTGTACGGCCGCGCTTTTTTTACTGGCGTCGCTCCTGAGTATCAACGTAAAGGATTGTCGATAGCGCTCACTTTAAAGTTGACCGCCATCGCGCTGAGCAAGGTCGGTCGTAGCAGAATTAGCGTGTCTTGGATGCTGGAAGATAATGTCATGGTTCTTCGAACTATGCGTCATCTCACCCGGGACGGTATTTGTCACGAAAGAGCCTATCGCATTTATAGATATACTGCGCCGGTAGAATGAGAGTCTTATGCGTATTGATGATGTTGCATTAAAGTCGAAAGAGCTGGGTTATTACACATATTTTCCTCAAGTACGTTCTGCCTGCGGTCGGGATATGACGCTCGCGGATGGTCGGAAAATGTTGAACTTTGCATCGTGCGACTATTTGGGGCTTTCAAATCACGAACGCATGAAGGAGTCGGCTATTGCCGCCATCCTGCAGTACGGTTCGAACATCGGCGGCCCGATGATTTTCAGTGGCTTCACCGAATACCATGAGCGCCTGCAAAATAGCTTTAGCGATTTGTATGCAGGGCGAACATCGCTGATGTTTACCACCTCTTATCAGGCGAATTTTGGTGTTATCCCGTTGGCAGCTGAGCATGCTGATCTGATTCTGTTGGATAAATTGTCACATGTGTCGATCTGGGACGGTGTGAAATTGTCGGGCCGTCCATTCAGGGCCTACAGTCATGCCAACGTCGAAATGCTGGAGCAATTAGTCCGACTGAATCAAGACAAGAGAATTTTGATCATTACCGATGGGGTTTTCTCGGCAGAYGGTGATGTCGCTGATCTCGGCAAGATCGCTCGGTTGAAACAGATCCATCCGAGCCTCGAAATCTACATCGATGACGCTCATGGTGTCGGTATGTTGGGCGGTTCAGGCCAAGGGGCCTGTGAATCGGCTGGAGTGGTCTCAGAGATCGATTACATAGTTGGTACCATGAGCAAAGCTTTTGGCTCATCCGGTGGGTTCGTTGTATTCAAGGATGAGGCGTTCGCTGAAAGAGTCCGGTTCCGCTGCCCTACCTATAATGCTTCACGGTCGGTTTCACCGGGTGTCGCCTCGGCCTCATGCACCGCGCTGGAGATCAACGCTACGGAAGGGGCTGCGCGTCGGCTTCAACTTGCTGAGCTCACCCGCTACGCACATAAGCAAATTGACTCACTGGGTGTCGATAAGCTCTATTCGAAGACTGCCGTGATCCCAGTGGTATTCAAAGATCCGATGGAAGCCGCCCGGGTCAATGCCGAGTTGGTCGGCAAAGGGATCATGGGCTCACTGTTCGTACCGCCCTTTGTGCCGAATCATCAATCCAGAATCAGGTTATGCCTGACGTACAACCACACGATTGCCGATGTGGATCACTGTATTGATGCATTGCGAAAGATTATTTAAACAGCTCGTATTTATCCAGTAGTCGTAACGGTGCGGTGCAGGCCCGCCTACTATTTAAGACGTCGATGAAGTGGTAATGAAATGGTCCAGGTGGGTGCGGCTCTGTTAGGGATTGTTCTTTTCTATTTTATGCTATGCAAGGGTTTGGGGCTTTTAGTCCTGAATAAAGGAGTGCGGGTTAACTATACGAGAAAGGTTGGGCATTTTGCGATGTTCTTGCTGCCCAGCCTTTTCTTTGTGTTATTCAACATTCAAAGTACCCATGAGCGATTACTGTTGTCTGTGGTGTCCACGGCTATTTTATTCTTGGGCATGTGCGGGTGGGCGCGTCGTCGTTATCTGACTGCACAGCATATGTTTGCGAGTATTGATCGTCCGGAAGACTCGCCTCATACACTTTCCTGGTTGGTAAGCCAAACCGTGGCGGGCTTGCTGGTATTGTGGGTGACGCAATATGTCTGGTTGGCAGTCGGTGTTCCGATTGAGTTGATTTACATCACCATTTTAGCCACCACCTTTGGTGATGGCTTGGCAGAACCTGTCGGTATCCGATTTGGAAAACACGAGTATGTTGCCAAAGGATTTTTTGTTGACAAGAAATTCAAAAGAACCCTGGAAGGGTCCGCAACCGTATTCGTGATGTCGATGTTGTTTTGTGTGTTGTTCAAGGATTATTTTGAATGGCATCAGTTTGTACTGCTGTGTGCTGTTTTTCCTCTTGCCCTTACCTTGACGGAGGCAAAGTCCCCTCATACGTGGGATACACCGTTTCTGTTTATTGTCGGTAATGCGATTGTAACGGGAGTCTATCTGCTGTGATTTATTTAATACGTCACGCCTCACCGTTGGTCAATTACGGGCGTTGCAATGCCGCCTCGGCGAAAGTGCTTCTGGCAGAATATAACCAGACCTCAAATATCGATGAGGATGAAGTTACAGGTTTCTTGAAGCGTCCGGATTTGTCGCAGCCACTTTTGGCCTCCGAGGCCACCGTCATTTCCTCGCCGGTCAACAGAGCTTATGCAACGGCGTGCAAATTATTCAAAGTTTCGCGTATTCAACAAGATAGTCGATTACAGGAGTACGACCTGCGGGTAAGCGCCATTCCTTTCCTGAGATTGGGGTTAAGGCAATGGTTCGCTCTGCACAGAGTTCTGTGGCTGCTGGGGATTTCGTTGGGAGCTGTCTCCCGAAAAGCAGAACACCTTCGGGCTGTAAGTGTCGCCGATGAGCTTTACAAATCCAGCGCCGGGAGAGGGAAGACGATGATTGTCGTATCCCACGGTATGTTTCTCAGAACCGTCAGGAAAACACTGCAAAAACAGGGCATGCAGGCTCACACGGTTTATCGCTCAGGGTGTTTCTCGGTCGAGTCTTTAACACCATGAAAGGGATTGCGTACACGTGAAGAAGTTACTGCTTTTAGGGGCCAGCGGTTTTATCGGACAGGGTGTCTACGAGGTCCTCAGCCAAGTGAAGGATATTCAGCTTATCCGCCATTCACGCTTGCCGAGGGCTGGTTATGATGCTTGCGAAATCGGCTCTGCGGAGTTTATAAAATTAGTTAACGATAGTGACTTTATTGTTAACTGCACGGGGATCGGTCTTAGTCGCCTGGGCGCGCGCACCGACAGTAATAAGGTACTCACGGAGCAGATACTGGCGTCGATTCACGTTGGTACCGCTGACAAGAAGAATTTTTTCCACTTGAGTAGCGTCAAGGCTCACAACCCTGAAAAAAGACTGGATGCGTACGCCGATGATAAGTGGGCGGCAGAGCAAGTTATCCATTCAAATAGCAACAAGGTGCAAGGGGTGATTTTGCGGGTGCCGACCGTACTGGGTCGTCATGACAAGAACCTGTTGCCGATGATCTCACTGTGCAAGTTGAAACTACTGCCATTGGTGACAGATGACCTCCCGGCGCTGCACGTCATTGGTGTGGAAAGTATTGCCCAGTGCATTATCCAATGGTTGGCGCGCAGCCCTGATCAGGCACTGCAAACGTGTTATCTCCTCAGCGAGGACACGGTGACCTATAACGATCTGGTCGGCGAAGTGTACGGCAGGCTCCAGACGGCAGAGGACAATGCCAGGTTGCGGAGAGTGAAAGTACGCTCCTTGTTCAGGATTTACAAAGTTCTGTCTTTTATGGACCTCTTCAGGCGCCAAAGAAAATTATTTCCATGGGCGCGCTTCAACGATCTTTTCATTTGCCCGTGGCATATCGAAAAGGGTGTGAGCGTGATCTTGACTCGGACGAAGTTATCGGTATTGGTAGAGGGATATTTTGAAAGCATTCAGAGTTGATGTCGCCGCCAGTTTGTTGGTACCACTGTTGTGCTCTTCTATGGTACTGCTTTATTACTCGGGTTTAGCGTTGCTTCCGCCGATCATCATGGCGAGTGTTCTGTTGTGTTCAGAACTGTATTTTCTACAAGAGACAGACAGCGATAGCGCTTTCGATAAAGGCATCAAAAGTGGATTTCTGGTGTCGTGTGCGATATCGATTGTCATGCTGTTGCAGTTGCTGATGCGCAGTGAATTCTTATTTCAAATGGTGGGTTCATTCATGATCTTGTGTGGCATCGGTCTGCGGGCTCATGGAAAAATCATACTGGGACGGCATTTTTCGCACTCATTGCGATTGCTGACCGATCATGAGTTGGTCAAGGCCGGCGCCTTCAAGTACATCAGGCACCCGGCGTATCTAGGAACGCTGCTTATTGTCACGGGTTTCGCTTTCTATACGAGCGTTTATGCCGCGCTGATTGTCTTCTCTGTCGCACTTTTATTGATTCTTAAACGAATCCATGGCGAAGAGAAAATGTTGGTTAATTATTTTGGCGCAGCCTACACCCAGTACCAATTCGACAGCTACAAAGTAATTCCTTTTATTATCTGATAACGTCATTTCAGGAGATTATATGACTCACGTTCACGAAGAAAAAATCAAAGAGATTGTTTCTCAGGTCTTGGGCGTCAGCGTCGGAGAGATCCGCAACAACGAAAACTTCATAGAGGCTTACGGTGCTGATTCGATGTCAGGAATAGAAATCCTGGCCGGTATCGAGGGCGCTTTTCAGGTCCGAGTCAATGAAGCTTACATTCCACGGATAACCAGCGTGGATTCAATTCTCTCGTTTATCGACAAGACCCTGCTTGAGGCTGAGTGTGCATGATGAGCTCCGGCAAGGGCAGAAGGGTTGTCGTCACTGGCTTGGGGCCGGTCAGCCCGATCGGAATTGGGAAAGACGCGTTCTTTCATGCGTTGAAAACTGGGGTAAACGGCACGGGACTGCTTTCAAAAATCGATACCGACCGGTTTGAAAGAAAGTATGGGTGTGAGGTGAAATCCAGCATCAGCACATTGATTCCGGATTTTGACTCTTTCGCTCTCTCCGGGACTCCCAGCCATTTTGCGCTTGCCGCCACCGAGCTCGCTCTAACGGATGCGGCAATTGAACGGGCAGCGATTTCCGGCAAGCGAGTGAATTGTTATTTCGGCACGACCTATGGTGAGTCCAATCTGATTGACAACATGGTTACGGCAATGGCCGAACCTCAGCCAGGCCTGCACGCATCAGTGCAGCATACGTTTGCGTCTGAAATAAGCCGCGATGTCTTGAGATCGATAGGTTCCACCGGTGAGTCAGTCACGATTGGCAATGCGTGTTCAGCCAGTAACACCGCGTTGATATTCGGTTACGAGGCCATCAAGGCCGGGGACTGCGAACTTGCTATTTGCGGTGGAAGCGATGCGATCTACAAGGCCACGTTTGCAACATTCCATCGATTGGGCAGCATGACAGACCAAAACTGCACGCCTTTCAATTCAGGCCGCAAAGGCGTTTTGACCGCAGAAGGTGGTAGTGCACTGGTCCTTGAGGATTACGATCGGGCAATACGTCGCGGGGCACCTATCTATGCCGAAGTCCTCGGGTTTTCGATGAACTGTGATGCCGACCATATGGTGAGACTCAATCATCATAGTGTTGGCGATTGCATGGAGTCGGCGCTTGCAAATGCATTGGTCGCGCCTGGAGCGGTTGGCTATATATGCGCTCACGGTACCGGTACGGTTGCCAATGACAGCAATGAATACATGGCAATTGAGAGGGTCTTTGGCCATTCGCCACCGCCGGTTAGTTCCATTAAGTCAATGATGGGGCACAGCATGGGGGCGGCGGCTGGTTTTGGAGCAATTGCCTGCATGCTTGCGCTAAGCGAGGGATTGCCTCCTACGATCAATGTTTCTGAACAGGACCCTGAAATACCCATCGACATCGTCGCGGAGGGCTTCAGAGCCGGAAAAGTCGATGTGGCGGTCAATAATGCTTTCGCTTTTGGCGGGAATAATTCAATTTTGGTATTCGGTAATCTCAAATGACGGGTGACGCTATCGTTGCATTGGTTTTAAACGATTGGGTCATGTTGCAAATGCCCGGTGTATTCGAGCAAGGGGGCGTGGAGTTACATCGCGGAAAAAGACCTGCGTGGGACCTGGCTTCCGGCGAACTTGTGCCGAGCCGTGAGCTGAAAAATTTCGATCGACAATCCCTGTTGCTATTGGCGGCGATGTCGTTGATCGAGGATGGCAATGACGGAGACTCCCTGGCGGGTTCAGCCATTATCGGTGCAACATCCAATGGTTCCATCGACACCGTTATTCAACTGATAAAAGAGTCGAACGAGAGTCGTTTTGCATTTCAGGTCAATCCGGCACAAATCCCCAATACCGTCATAAATTCTTCATTGGGTCAGTTGGCGATCAAATATGGCATTAAAGGACCGAACGTTTCTCTGTGCGCGAAAGAGTTGAGCTTCTATCACGCATTAGTTCAGGGGTTAAGAATTGCCATGCGAGGCGAGTCTGACTATATCTACACGACGGCGATTGAAACGTTTAGCGGTGAGTTTGGAACGCTCTACGCACAGAGCATTAATCTGCCTGCTGAAAAACGACTGGATACGGCGGCGATTTTCAGCTTTCAGGCAGTTGCTGACCTGAAGGTCCAGGGATTGATCGTCAGGTCATGCATGACGGGGCGTCTATTTTCCTCTGACTCGGCCGGCCTGATCGACCTGATACTCACATTTCTGGCAGGGCAGGGTGTTGAACTTGATCAGGTCAGTCGAGTGAACCTCGCTGCTGCGGATTCCTGGCAGATGTCCTTGAGCAGCCTGAATCGTGCCTTCGGGGCGCGGTTCGAGATGCTGGATCGGGCGAAGGCTCTGAGTCTGTCTCTGGTGGGCGCCTATCAATTGGCCGAAATGGCGAATGGTGTTCCGGCCCAAAGTTTTGGGGTGATGGCGTGTGTTGATGATGAAGGTTTTTATGGTGTCGCGCTGATTGAACGTAATGATGTTCGAGAGGGTTTTTTCACCGGCTCAAGTGATTCAGAAAAGGCGGGTAACCTATGATTTCGTTTGTAAGATGGTTGTTGGTGTTGCTGTTCATTGTCCTGAGTTTTCCTTTTTTATGCGTATACATGTTAATCAATCCTATAAAGAACAGGAATCTGCATGTGGCCTGTCGGTCATATTCAGTGATTAATAAAATATTCTCGGTTCGTGTCGCTGTGAATGGATTCGATACTATCTCCACTGCCAAGCCATATATCTATGTGGCCAACCACCAATGTAATTATGATGTTCTGATTGTTGCTGAGGCGTTGAAACCAGGCACCGTTATTGTCGGTAAAAAATCGCTTAGGTGGTTGCCTCTGGTCGGGCAACTGTATTGGCTGACGGGGAGCCTGTTCATTGACAGAAACAGCCCCCGGGCTTCTATCCAGAGCTTGCGCAAGATTTCCAAGAGTGTTGTCGCAGACAATACTTCCATCTGGATCTTTCCTGAAGGCACCCGAAACAAAGGTGGGGATATGCTGCCTTTCAAGGCGGGGGCCTTTCGGATTGCCAAGGAGATGGGAGTAGGGATCGTTCCAGTCACGATCAGTCCTGCTGTCGGGGACATTGTCTACAACTCATTGCGCCCTACTGAAGTCAGTATCGTCGCCCATCAACCCATCGAGGCGGATGAGGTCGCGCGTATGAGCGCCAAAGAACTGGCAAGCTACACGCGTGAGATTATCAACAATATGATTCCGGTTATTTAGTCGAAAAAACGGGATACGGTGGGACCCCCGGACTCCTCGATAGGTGAAACTGCACCTATCGAGGAGTTTCCCGCTTAGAACCAATAATGCAGGCCGAGCATTAATGACTGGGCGCTGTAGTCAGTACGCACATCGCCTTGGGGCAGGCCCTGAATGTCACCGAAGTGCGCATCGCGAGTCTTGAGGTATCGATAATCCAGGGACATGGACCATTGTTCGGTGAGTTCGTAACCTACCCCGGCGCCGAGTTGATAGGCCGATACAGTGTCGCGATGAGTGTTGCCGAACTGGACGCCGCCGGCTTCCAGGCCACTGACCGACAGCTTGGTGTAACCCAGGCCGCCGCCGATGTAAGGGGTGAACCGATTGAAGGGGGCTGGCAGGTTCAAGACGTCATACCAGAGGTTGGCCATGACGCTGGTGGCTTCCTCTTCGCCTTTCCCGTCGATGCTCCCGCCGCCTTCGTAGACCCGGTTATTGAACTGGGTCAGGGTGTTTTTGCGGTAGCTGAGTTCCACTTCGGGTCTGAGCCCGATGGGGAATCGCCAGCCCAGTGCGAGTCCGGTGGCGTAGCCGGAGTGTAACGGTTGGTTGAATTCCATCTCGACAAAGTCGAGGTTGTTTTGGTTAAGGTCCTGCGGAGCCACCCAGTTCAGACCACCCATGACGCTGACGTAAGGGCCGAGCGTGTCGGCGGAACTGGACTCAGGGGCAATAACGCCCATGCCAATGACGCCCATCATGAGATACAGAGGTTTTTTAAATAGGTTCATGCTCGGTCCAAAGTGTGCCGTTATCGATAAGTAAGCGGGGGGGGGGGCGGGAGCGAGCGTGCAACACGCTCCCTCCCGGGATATTTCATACACGGTGCAAATGCGTTCCAGGTTTTTCGAGCCCTGGGGTACTGATGGCATTCGCTCGTTGTTCAGCCACCCTCAGCATTTTGCGTAGCAGCCCGCGGTATAAAAAACTCAAGGGGCCAGAGATCTTTGCGCTATGGATGACTTGGGTTTCATTCGGGGAAAGCCTGCGCATCTGGTGATCGAACTCAAGGTCGATCCACAGCAGTCTTGCCGTGTTCCGATAGCTTTCATGCAGCTTCACTGCTTCCAGTTTCAGCGGCATGTTCAGGCCATTTTTGAGGACGCATTTGCCTCGCGTTCCAGGTTGAAACGGGCCATTGAGTTCGCACTGGCGAACGTCGGTATCCCATAGCGGCGCTTCTGAAAAATTGCTCCAGATATTCCAGATTTCAGCACGCGGCGATTTGACTATGACTTGCACTTTGACATCGTTCACGGCGACACCTTGATTGTTGGGGGCACGGTCATGCGGGAGAGTGGGATCAATTGAGTGCCTCAGGCCGCGGGTGCGGATTGACTCAGCACTTGAGCTGTAATGCTGGCTTGACCGATTTTTTCGCCCCGATTGAACAGGTCGATATAGATGCGGTTGGTTTTGAACGGCTGTTGTGCGTCAAAACCCGCTTGCGGTGCCAATGACAGCGGACTGTTCCTGGGGATTGGCCGATCCAGGGTGAAACTCAAGGCCAGCAGGTTCATCGGGGTGTTGAGTGGAATCCGCAGATGGCTGTGGGCAATCTGCATGTAGCACTGGCGGGCAACTTCGAGGAAATACACCATCGAATGGTGCTCGGGGTCGCCCTCCTGGAAGAAGTGCTCATCCGGCAGTTTGAGCGTGTCCACGCTCAAGCCCTGAGCGATGCCGCTCATGTCACTGACGATGACGTTTTCTTCCCTGGCCTTGTGCAGCAAGGCCTTGTCACGGCAGCGAGTGGCCGTGAACTCGCCGGCGGGCGATTTCTCGAACGCCGAGCTGTAGGCCATCCCAAGGACGCAGGTGCACATCAGCTTTCCGGCTTGCATGACCTTGGCATTGAACACCTGGGAGTCTTTTTCCTGTTCCAGATGCAGATCAATCACACCCTCCTTTTGTACGTATTGCTGGAACTTGATATTCAGGGTTTTGACATACGCGACTCGCCCACTCAGTGGCGGCATGGCGAGTTCAATCAGTTGCAACACGCCCTCGAGCAATAGAATGCCGGGGATGTGATCAAGAGGGTGATCGAAGAAATAAGGGTGCGCTTCATTCACCACGAGCTGGGCGTGCAGTGACTGAGCGCCGCGCTGGACGTTGGTGATTACGACGTTTTCCGGGGAACGTTGCCAGTGCGCCGGGCGCTGGACTTCAGTGCCACGGTGCAGGGCGAAAAGACTCTCCATGGCGCGAACCCGGACACGCAGCCCTGAGAGCAGAGTGTTGGTCAGCATGTCGCTGAGTTGCAGCACGTCGACGCCGTCGTTTTGTGGTTCGCGGACAAGGCTGACAGGACGGGCAGGCGGGATCACCGGTTGCAGTTCATGGTGGGCCGAGTGAGCAAAACGCAGGGTAAAGGGATGCTTGATGGCAGGAGCGGGTTCGGCCACCGTGCTCCATTCCCGAAGCTTTTCAGTAAACAACCACATCACTGCCTTGCCGGCTTCGCGAACCTCGATCACCGTGTGAGCCGATGCACTCAACATCACCGCCAGCAGGGTTTCGATGCCACTGGCTTCAGCCAGGAAACCGGTAATCTCTTGCAGAGATCCACTGGCATGAGTCGCGTCAGGTTGCAGCTCGCAGACTTCAATGTTCTGGTATTGACTCCGCTCTTTGCCCAGCAGTTGGCAAGCCTCTTCCAGCGAGTTCGCGGCATGGGCGAGGACCGCCGCGCGGATCACCAGTAAAGGTTTGTCGCTGGCGTCTGGTTGATAGGGACGCAGCGCAATCAGCCCCAGTCCTTCACCTTGCACCGTCGCTGAATGTCGGGCGCGCTCGATCTCGATTTCACCGCTGATAAAGCGCCCTGCACCGAGCAACAGCGTGGTTATGCCGTTCTTGAACCATTGCTGCGATGCCAGCAAGGTTTGCCAGAACAGACCCGGGGTGCCGACCAGTGTTTGATGGAAACCCTTGAAGTCAAAAATTTGCGTCGGGTAGCCGGACAACATGTTCGGCAACATGGTTGCCACGTCCGCTACCTCCACGCCCGGTGGCGTGCCTTGAGCCTGGGAGTAGAAGCTGTGAGCGCTGCTGTACGCATTGCTGAAGCGTTCCCCGCCCATGTTGCAGCACATGACCATCGCCGTGCCGGGTGAGCCGGCCACACCCGGCAGGCGTCGCAGCAAATGATTGACGCGATCGGTGATCAACAGCTTGAATGGATCGACATGGGCCAGAGGTTTGGGACCCATGCCGAAACCGTCGATATCAATGACGCGATCCTGCGCCAGGAATTGGCCCAGTAATGGCTGACCTGGGGCAGGGGTGTAATCAACGAAACGCCCATAAGGGAAACTGACTGATGGCGCTGCCGGCCGATCGAGCTGTTGCTTGAATGACTGCAACGAGCCGTGACTGCCGATCGCTGCTTCAGCCTCGACAATCGCAAGGTCCAGCATTAACACGCCGGGGTTGGCTTGAGGGGCGACAGGGCGGTTGTCGGGAATATATTCATCCACTACCAGATGCGCATTGGCGCCGCCAAAGCCAAAGCTCGAGATGCCTATACGGATCGCTGACTGCCGGTCCGCGAGGGGCTGTATCTGCCTTGTGGCCAGTCGCAGGCTGGTCTCGTCGACTTTTGCGCTGGTTCGGTAGTCGGGCTGAGGTGGAATCCCTTTGTGACGCAAGATCATCAGCGCCTTGGCGAGCGAAGCGCCTCCAGCGGCGGCCAGTGGGTGGCCAATGACGGACTTGATCGAACCGATGGTGATTTTTTTGCCGTCTGTGCAATGGGGGGCGAAGAAGCTGTTCAGCGAGTCCAGCTCTGTCGCATCACCCAGCGGAGTACCGGTGCCATGGGTTTCGATGTAGTCCACGTCATTGGGATCAAGACCGATATAGGCACGCTGGTAAGCCGTGTACTGGGCCTGTTTGCCAGGCGCAAACACTGAACCTTCGGCGCCATCGGCGGACATTCCCAATGCCCGTAAAACGCCCAGGGGGCGGCGCTGCGCAATCAGGGCCTGCGATACAGGTTCGACCAAAAAGGCGACTGCACATTCGCCCGGCACAATACCGTCAGCGTCCTGACCGAATGCCTGCATTTGGGCCCGGGCGGAAAAGGCGGTCAACTGCGAGAACCCCAGAAACAGTGCCGGTGGCAGCACGGTGTTCAGAGCCATGACAATCGCGTTATCCGCCTGTCCGCTATTGACCAGGGCCTGAGCCATGTCGATTGCATAGGGGAACGAACTACAGGCGGTGTCGACCGATAACGCCGGGCCACCGAAGGCAAAAGCCGCCGCCAGTTCAGCCACTTGTTCACCCGGCGTGTAGCCCTGTGGTGCTTCGGTTTTTCCGGACATGCCGGTGACGAAATAACTCTCGTCACTCCAGGATGTTGCGACCACCAATGCGGTGCGTTCCTTGATCAGAGTCGAGCCTTGTCCGGCAAGCTGGGCGAGGAGTGTCTGCAGTACTTTCTTACCGATGGCGACCTGCCGTCCTTCATGCCGTGAAGGGGTTGATGCGTCATCGGTCAGGCAAAAAGCGCTGTCCAGGTAAACGCGATCCTTTTCACCTGCCTTTGCTGAATAGATTGACGCCTTATCCAGTTCCCAGCGTGTCAGCATCGAATTGATAGGTGCTATCTGTCCTTGCGTCAGCAAATGCCAAAGCGCATCCGTTGACGGTGCCCCGGGAAACTCGCCGGCCATTGCGCTGAAGCAAAAGTCGCCCTCTGTTGTTACCGCGCCATTCATACCCTGTCTCCTGATTGCCAAAATGCTGGGTGATCTGTCCGATCACCCGGATTCCATGCCATTTTTTACAGCGGCTCAGTGCTTCAGCTCAGTCGTGCCAGAAGCGACAAGGCGTCCTGCGGCGTACGACGCGACATCAGTGCTTCACCGGCAAACTCGCTGGCAGAGCACTGTTGCGCCATTGATTGGCAGAGTGCTTCTCGGGCAAAACCGTTGAGCCCCAACTGTGCAAAGGGCGTCTCAATGTCGATCGACTGTGGCGCGTCCGGGATCAGGGGTGACAGGGAGTTGAAAAGCAGGTTGCTTGCCTGCCCTTGGTCGTCCGTTGTGGCAGGTGCTTGCACTTCGGTAGCGGGTGTTGATGTCGACTCGGGGGCGGCCAGGGCGGCTTTAATCAGGGCGATTGTTGCCTGCGGATACTTGGCGTTGGCCAGCTCAGTGCTGTTGGCCTTGAGTTGCGGCCACAATGCGACGACCGACTCCAGGAAGTCCAGCTGCACGAGGGAGTCCAGGCCCAGGCTTTCATAGCTTTGTTTTTGGTCGATCTGGTCAACCGTAAAACCGGTGATATTCGCCAGTTGTTCCAGTACCCATGCTTCGACATCCACGGCAGGTGCCTGCGGATCGGCTTCAAGCCGCGCCAGCAAGGCGGTAGGAGTGGGGGCATCAAAGAGCTGCGAGGTGAGCTCTTTCTTTTCCGGGAAGTGCTGGGCCAGGGATTCGAAAATATCGACCATGCCGAGAGAGTCGATACCCAGGCTTTCGAAACTTTGATCGAAGTCGATTTGTTCTTTTTTGAATCCTGTGACCGTACTTATTTCGGCGCGCAGCCATTGCCCGTAGTTGAGTGCGGGTGTTTGTTCCGCAATAGGTGTCGATTCCAGTATTACCGGGTTCGAGTGTACGGGCTCCAGCACCGCAAGGTTTTTATTGACGGGGGCTTCAATCCCATTGGCATAAACGCCCTCGAGGACTTGTTGATGAGCATTGAAGTAGTGCGCAGTGACGGATTCGGCCTGCTCCAGCAAACGCATCAATATTGATTCTTTTGCGATATTGGACTCGCACAGTGAATCAATGATTTTTTCTGAAAGAGAAAAATAGCTGTTGGCTATTTTTCCATTGGACACGATGAATTCCTGCACAACATCGTTGAGTTGGAAGCGCATGAGGTTCTCCTAACCAAAGTCGGTATATGTTTTCTACAAACAAGAAATAAAAAGTCTTGGCCCAGGGGTGGGCCTTGTGTGAATCAATGAACCAGGTTGGCAGTAGCCATATAGCGACTTAAAGTTGGAGTTCCACTGCGTCGATCTCGGAAGATGTTGTTTTTCTGGCTCCTTTGAGCAGCCCGGATCTTACGTTCAGATAAGTGAAGAGCGTTATTGCATCGGCTCCCTGGAAAGCGATGTAGCCGTCAGGACGAATCAACATCAACGTGCCCGCTTTGGCATGGTAACGCTTGTGCAGCCGCCAATCGGGGTCCAGCAACGTCGAGTGCCAGGAAGGCAGTTCGGCGCTGCTCAGGGCATCAATAACGCAATAAGCCTTGATGCCCGGGTAGTCCTTCTCCACCGACTCGGCCAGCGAGTAATAACCCGGCAACAACGGGGAAAACTGATCGGCTGCGCTGAAAATCAACAGCGTGAACGTTCCGTGGAACAAGTCGATCAAGCGCTTTGGCGGCATACCTTGCAGTTGCCACAACTCGACATCGGGTGCCAGTTGCCCGGCGCGAGGCACCGACGTCTGGAATTCGGGTTTCTTGCCTTTTTTATCCCAATTCATGCGCTGCTTTTTCGTCAGCGATTCCTGGATGTAATCACTCTTGCCGTAGTGGTACTGATGACCGGAAATCATCGACGGCAGTTTGCGCTGAACCTTGCGCCTGTTGCTTATCAGTGGCAGAACATTGTCGCGCAGCCAAACGAGGGCGCGATGCTTGACGGTAATGAGTCCGGTCAGTCGATGTGCCGTGTTCTCGACTTCCAGGGCCACCGGGTAACGCTCTTCGTTGTAGCTTTCCAGCAACGATGGATCAGCCAGGCCCTGATCGACATAGGCCATTTTCCACGCCAGGTTATAGGCCTCGGAAACCCCCAGGTTCATCCATTGGCCACCGATCGGGCTGCCGATATGAGCCGAGTCGCCCACCAGAAACACAGAGCCTTGCTGCAACGACTGCACGCGGCGATGTTGGAAAGAGGCGATGGTGGTCGATGAAATATTGGACAACGTCATCTTTTGCCCGCGTCCTTCGCACAACCGCTGAAAGTTCTCCAGGCTCAAGGAAGGGCGCTCACCTTCTGGTGGCAGGTTGTAGGGCATCTCGATGAAAAGTCGATAACGGGATTGAGCGCTGATCGGCGCGACCGCGACATAACCGTCCTGTGCACCCAGGAAGAAAGCGCCTTCGTCCTTGCTTCCAGACCACTCGATATCGGCATCGGCGAGCATGAAGAAGCGGTCGTAGGACGATCCTTCGAAGGTCATATCAAGACGTTTTCTGATGTTGCTGCGAGCACCGTCGCACGCGACCACCCAGCGGCTGGAAAAGGACTCGGCGCTGCCGTCCGCATGCTGAAGCGTCATCTGCACCGAGCCCGGCTGGTTTTCTATATCGACCAGCTCGGTATTCCATTCAACATCTGCTCCCAACTTGTTCAGTCGCTCAAGCAGAATCTTCTCTGTCTGCGGTTGTGGCAGGCTGAGGAGCAGGGGGTAGGTGGCGTCCAGGTAGGAGAAGTTGTAGTTCAGCACCCGTTTGGCGTTCGATTGCACCGAAAACTGGTTGATAGTGAATCCGTCGCTGATGGCCTGATCGGCAACTCCCAGATCTCGGAAAATTTCCAGGGTTCTGGAATGGATGGCCATCGCTTTGGTAGCGGTCGAGGGACCGGCATTCTTTTCAATGATGCGAAAAGAGACGCCCCACTTCTTCAGCATGATTGCCAGGGACAGGCCAATCGGGCCGGCGCCTACGATCATGACTGTCGGGGTATTACCGGGTTGGCTGAAGTGCTTGGGGGCCAAAGTGCTCAGAGTGTTCATCGGTTAGTACCAGTTTCTGTAGAAGGGAGAGTTGGCAATGCCGAGCAGGGCATCGTCACCGGATGAATCCCCGTAGGCATAAATGTAAAAGTCATCAAGGTTGCTCAGGCAGCCCTTGAGCCGTGTGACTTTCTCTCTCTCAACACAGTTGGTACCTGATATTCCTCCGGTCAGTTTGTTCTTCGCCGTCGCCAGGCGAGTGCCGCAGACATAGTCAAAACCCGCTGCCTGACCCCAGGGAATCAGGTAGTTTTCCGGCGAGTTGCTGACCAGCGCAGTGACATGCCCCATGGACTGATGCCATTGCAGCCGGCGCAGGGCCTCGGGCCTGAGCCAGAGCGGTAGCAGCTCGCTGATGAAATACTTGGCATGCTCGCGCTCTTGCTCAACGGACAGACCGCCCAGATAACAGGCAATGAATGCCAGTCGGGCTTGCATCAATGGCGTGATGCCAACGATTACACTGAGCATTTTGGGCAGCAGGGGAATGATCCTGAGCCAGAATGATCGGGTTCCCACGATATAACGCATGTAGCGCCAGAACGTATGTCTGTCGGTCAATGTGCCGTCAAAGTCAAACACGGCCAGTACCGGTTGTGTGCCATTAGCTTGCATGAATCTCTTCCTTGAGAGAGATGATCTCGATGGTTTTGGGCAACTTGAAGCCCGAGAGGTAGCGCGAGAGCAGGGTAGAGACAGCGCTCTGGGTCAGGTCGCCGCTCCCTTCAACGCACAGGTGCAGTACGTTGACCTCCTTGTTGTCCGGGACGATGTAAGCTTTCGCGCGCACTACATCCGGGTGCTTCAGGGCAATGGATTCGATTTCAGTCAGGTCGACCATTTGCGCTTTGATCTTCGAGATTCGCAGGCGTTGGCAATAGAAGAACACATGCCCGTCGTCGTCCCGCCAGACCAGATCACCCGTGTGTAGCCAACCATCACGGAAGAACCGGGCATTGGCGTCCTCTGCATCGTTATAGCCGTCAATCACCATCGAACCGCGAATCAGCAGTTCGCCAATCCGTCCGGGTGCGACATCCCGCCCTTCGGCATCGACGACCCGTAGTTCTACGCCTCTGATCGGTTGTCCCATGGCGCCGCGATGGACCTTGCCAATCGAGCTCTGGACAATCACCGGCATGCTCTCGGTCAATCCATAGCCTTGCAGCACCGGATTGCACCCCAGCAGTCTTCCCAGTTTCTCGGCTTCGTCTGCGGGTAAATGGCTGCCACCCGAATAAATCATCAGGTGAGGGTGCAACGGCAACAGCGCGCCCTTGCGTTTGGCCAGTCGTGTATTGAAGTAGCGAATGACGTCGGGAACCAGGCAGGCAAAGGTGACCTTATGCTGGGACAAGACTTCTGCCAGATCCCTGTTGAGCAGGGTGTTAGTCATTAACAGTGTGGCGCCCACGCTCAAGGGGAAAACCATCATCACCGACAGGCCGAAGATGGCATACAGCGGCAGCGTCACCAGATGAACGGAACCGACACCTTGAAGATGAAACTGCTCATGCAGGCCATCACTCGATTGCGTCAAATCAAGGTAGCGGTGAGAAACGGCCAGCGGTTTACCGATGCCCCGGTAGGTGAACTGTACCGAGACAATCGGATTGCCTTCGGGCAGTAACAAGGGCTCGGTCTGTCGGGGAAGCCGAGAGTCCGCCGTTGCGTTGTCGGGCAGGGGCGATGACGGCTCGCTTGCGGCGTTCAACACCAAGGAGTGCTTAACGCCGTAGTCAGGCTGAAATGTCTCGCTATGCTGCTCGAACAGCGTTTCGGTGGTCACTACCAGCGTCGGTCTGGCGATGCTGATGACGCTGTTCATTTCGAATGGCGTCAGTTTGTAGTTGAGAATGACCGGAACCGCACCGCGACCGATGATCGCCAAATAGTAAGCGATGAACTCCACCCCATTGGGTAGAACGAGCGCTACTTTGTCGCCAGGCAATACATTTAATGCTGAGAGTGCGCCATTGCACTCTTCAGCCTTTATACGCAACTCACGGTAAGTGACGGTATCTTCTTCCGCGTCCAGGTTCCTGATGGCAATGTGCTCAGGGAACGACTCTGAAAAACCGACGAACCGATGCAGAAAACCTTCTTTAGATGAAAGGCTTTTCATTTACCAACCTCTCTCAATCCTTGAATTTATGGTCAGACAAAAAAGTACTACAGAGGCAGGCTATATATAAATTGTTTCAATTAAGCATCAATGTAGTTATTTTTCCGATACCAATCCAGGGTATCGGTCAATGTTTCCGTCACGGGGCGGAACTTGCACTGCAATTCTTTCAGGCTTTTGTTGTGGCTGAAATGGGTGCGCCCTTGCTCTTGTTCCATGAGTTTGACAGTGGAAGTGCTGATGAGCACCGGCTTTTTCGTGATTCGGTAATAACCTTCATAGATCAAGGCAATTATACGCAGCATGAACAGTGGCACTTTGCGCTCCGGCGCTTTTACGCCGCTGACACTGGAGAGCGCCTGGAAAATGCTTTTCATGTCCATGTGATTGCCGGCTGCCAGGTAGCGTTCTCCGGATCGGCCGCGTGTGATCGCCGCGAGTTGATGCTCTGCTACATCCCTGGCATCGACAACGGAAAAACTTCCAGGCAGTACGCCGGGCAATTTCTGTCCGACAAAGTCGAGCAGGAACTGTCCTGATGAGGTCGGGCCGATGTCCCCAGGGCCAAACATCCAGCCAGGCAATACCATGGCAACGAACATGTCCGGATGCCGCGCCAGGAATTCCTGAACTTTCTGTTCAGACAATATTTTACTCAGGTAGTAATCGTCAGCCTCCGATTCACTGCGAGACATTGTTTCATCGATCACCTGATCTTTATCGCCCTTCAAGACGGCAATGGAGGAGGTATGGACTGCACGACGAATGCCTGCGGCATAAGCGGCCTGCAACAGGCGCTCGGTACCGGTCACGTTAGTGTCATACAGTTTCTGCCAGTGCTTTCCACCTTTGTAACTATCGCGGAAATAGGCGGCCGTATGAAACAAGGCATCACAGCCTTGCAAGGCATGGCTGAAGGCGTCGACATTGAGCATGTCGCCTTCGACAAATTCGACAGGCAGATTGCCGAACTGCTTCTTGGCTTTTTCGACGGAGCGGACCAGTGCTTTTACTTTGATGTTTCGCTTTAAAAGCGCATGAACCACATTATTGCCGAGCAGGCCTGTAGCGCCTGTAACAAAGGCATATTCCATTAAAATCCAGCTCCTGTGGGGTGGTAACCTGCTACTGCATTGAGATTGATGTCACCGCGCTCGATGCTTTGACCAGGCAGGGGGCGTCAACGGCGGCAAGTAAAAACCATTCGGTATCTGGAAATCAAGCGGTATTTAACAGTCGCCACAAGGTCGACGCCCTTGAACCCGACCTGAAACACGAAAATCCTGTGGTTTAGAGCGTTGTCGACAGCAGGCATTCACCGGGATCGGGCGGATGGAGGTCATCGCTAGACATTTTTGCCGTCCGTCGCCTGCCTTCTGGGGGGAGTCAAAAGACACCCTTGCTGACTCGATTCATCAGGGCGCGCGCGTCAGGCTGGATACCAAGGCGCCTGAACGTGCGGGGCCCAATACATGGCATTTACATGGCACTCCTTAAAAGTTTAAATGCAAAGTGATTAAGAGGGCTTAGTATAAGATATGATAGTTAAAACAGGTTTGCGCAGTGAGTGGCAGATCCGTTGCATCCAGTTACAAATAGATTTGTTTGGCCAAAGGAGCCGAAGGCGTGATTAAAAAGAGATTAGGTCGAGAAGAAAGTCAGCAAATAACAAGGGATAAGTTATTCGATACCGCCACTGACCTTATGGTGAGAAAAGGTTTTCACGCCACCAGTGTCAACGCTATTTCCGAGGAAGCCGGTTTTTCGAAGGGGGCCTTCTTTTCAAACTTTACAAGTAAGTCGGACTTGCTTCTGCAGTTAACTCAGAGATTCAAGGGAGTTGAGATTGATCGATTGAGTGTCACCCTGACTTCAGGGTATTCATCGGAAGAGCTGACCCATGGATTGAATGCCTATATTGACACGCTTAAAAATAATACCAGTTGCGCGATTCTTGATGCTGAGTTGCAACTGATCGCCTTGCGTGATGAAGAGTTCTCAACGCATTACTACGATCTGCATCAGGAAAATAGTGAAGCCTTGGGTAAGTTGATTACCATCATATTTAATCATGCAGGCAAGAAGCCTCCTTTGGCGAATGCCGCTCTTGCAAGGACCTTCACCGCTTTGTCGGAAGGTTTGATACTGYAAGGGCATAAAGATCCAGCCTCTGAAATTAAACTGGTGTTGAACTCGCTTATCCAGACAGCAGAGCCCTTATAGAACGCTGCCATTCTTGTGATACATACGATATTCGCATGTCCGGGGCTCAGACCTCGGGCAGGATGCGAGCAGCCATGCCCATCTTTAGCGCACACAATAAGGTCTGCGCAGTAGCGCTCAGTGATTCTGGAACGTTTTCAATCCTCGTTGTACGGCGGGCCTGGCTTCGATCGCGTCGAACCAGCGTGATAAGCGTGAAAGCACTGCCCAATCCAGCCGATCACGAAATGATGCCGCAATGGTGAAAGCGGAGATGTCCGCCATGGAGAACTGATCTCCGGCCATAAAGTCGTCGGTAAGAAACCGTTCTGCGTAGACGAGTTGTTCAATGACGCGTTGATCGATAACTGTGGCCGCATCATTAAATCCTGCCTGGCGCAGGGAAAATGCAGCATGACTGGGCCCGATGACGTCCGTTACGAAAAAGAAATAACGATCAAACACCCGGTCGCGTTTTGGTCCACGATGCGCTGGTGCGAGCCGACCCGGAGCTTTTGCATCAGCGAACTGAATGATTGCGTTCGATTGGTTAATGACCAGCGGGGGTGTCGATGAATGGTCGACCAGGGTTGGGACTTTTCCTGCCGGATTAAGCGCCAGGTACGACAAGTCGCGTTGCTCATTCGCCTGCAAGTTCAGTCTTCGTGCGGTGTAGGGGATACCTGCTTCCTCCAAGGCTATTGCAGCCCTCAGACTGTTGCCGGTAGGCGCGCCATACAGCTCTATTTTCGGGCTCATCAGACACTCCCTGAAAATGAATGGATGATTATTGGATGCTAAGTGAAAAGCGGCATACGCGCCTGTCTACAAGGAGTACGCACAACGTTTCGCGTCAGTTAACCAGTCCGCTTAGGTATGCCCATTCGACGAGCATGGCCAAGTAGAATGTGTACGCCGCTCAGCACTAATGTGACTTGTGATGGTCAATACACCCCGCGCGACCGTCAGCGGTCGTACTGCCTGGCGCCGACCGGATCCGCATCGGCAATTTGATCAAGGACAGTGAAAGCATGCTCACCGCAATATAATCCGCAACCGCTTCTACCTGGTTTCGTAAATCGGGACTCGTCGTACGTTTACCCCTCAATCCAATTCGAAGATTTAAAGCATGCACCTACGCAAAATTGCAGTTGGGCTGTCGGCCCTTGTTTTGCTCTCGACCGGGGCACAAGCCCGCAGTCTGCTGGATTTCATCAAGCCGCCCACCCAGCATCAGCAACAAACCTCCCACTCGGGCTCGATCAGCCAGAGCGCGGCGCTGGAACTCTATTCAAACAAACAGAAACAGGCATCGTTTGACGGCTGCGCGGATCTGTTCCCGGCCGCGAAACCGATCAACATGGCCACTGTGCCTGCCACAATGAAACCCTTGGCCCTGTGTTCCGATAACTTCGCGGTGCTGTACTCGCAAACCAGCAAGACACCGCTGGTAGTGGTCGAACGCCTTAATGCCGCCCAGCTGCAGGATGCCAAAGGGGAGGAGCGCACCAACCAGTTCTATCCGGACCCACGCATTCCCAAGAGTGGGCGGGCAGAGTTGAGCGACTACCGTAGCCAACATCCGGCCGTGGACCGTGGCCATCAATCCCCGGCAGCCGATGCACCGAACCCCAATGCAATGGCCCAATCCTTTGCGCTGTCGAACATGGTGCCGCAAGACCCAACCAACAACCGGAAGATCTGGAGTAAGGTCGAGTCCGATGTCAGAAAGTTTGCCAAACGAGCCGATGGCAATGTCTTTGTCTTTACCGGCCCGCTCTTTGATTCAGGCCACGGCACCGTCGGCGACAACAAGGTCTGGGTGCCGACCCGCCTGTTCAAACTGGTTTACGACGCATCGTCCAAGCGTGCCTGGGCTTACGTACTGCCCAACGCTGAAACCCGCATCGAGAAACCGATGGACTATGACGCTTTCGTGAAGAGTACCGGGCTCAACTTGCTGGGAAATCTACCGGTCACAGGTTCCGTGGGGCGCTCTTGATGGCTTGATTGATTAATCCGTAGCAGCTGTCGAGCCGGGGCGAGGCTGCGTTCGGCTGCGCAGCAGTCGTAAAACCAGAACTCGTAAGGGATGTTCTCCGAGAAAACCTTCTGGGCCTGCGGCTGGCTGGCAAACGCGATGAAACGCTCGGCCAGCGCCTTGTTCGGCGACCCTTTGACCACGGCCCAGTATTCCGGGTCGTACAGGCTCTGGGGCCAGACGATGCTCAGGTTCATACCTTCTTTTTGCGCCGAGGCGATACGACCGTTGTAGGCGGCACTCATCACCACGTCACCGGCGATCAACCACTGCGCCGGTTGGGCTCCAGCCTCCCACCACTGGATGCTCGACTTGATCTTGTCGAGCTTGGCAAAGGCACGGTTCACGCCCTCGGGGGTGCCCAGCACTTTGTAGAGCTCGTCTGGCTTGACACCATCGGCCAGCAGAGCGATTTCCAGGGTGTACTTGGCGCCTTTGCGCAGGCCGCGCTTGCCCGGAAAGTCGGTGACGTTCCAGAAATCCGCCCAGGAAGTCGGGGTCTTGGCCAGCTTGTCCTTGTTGAAGGCCATGACCATCGACCAGACGTAGGTGGCCACACCACACTCGGTCAAGGTCCCCGGTACGAACTGGGCCTGGTCGCCAAAACTGGCCTTGTCCAGTCGCTCGAACAAGCCGGCATCACAGCCACGCAACAGTTCCGGACTCTCCACCTCGACCACATCCCAGGTGGCATGGCCCACATCGACCATGGCCTTGATCTTCGACAGTTCGCCATTGTATTCGCCCGCCACGATGCGTCCCGCACCGCTTGCATTGAAGGGTTGGAAATAGGCCTTGTCCTGGGCCTGCTTGGTGGCGCCGCCGAACGAAATGACAGTCAGGGCCTGGGGCTCGGCGAGCACGCCGGTGCACAACAGGGCCAGGGAAAAAGGAACACAGGTACGTAAGGATAAAGACATGGAACGCTCCCACAGCTGGTTTTTAGAATGGTGTAAAGCCGGGCAGTGCTGGCCAGAGGCCGATAAGGTTCCACCGTGCCGGGCTCTTGGGGCCGGCATCGTTATGAAAAAAGCTTTCATCCGGGAAAGCCGGACCAGAGGTGCTCAGTGCGGTTTGATAGTGCGGCATCAATCGGAAGAGGAAAATTATTAAAAATATGCTTGTGAGCTATAAAAAAGCTCTTCAGCAGTGGGCACTGCTGATCCGGGTTGTATTCAGATGAGGTGGATCAACCGGTCACAGGGTCTTCTACCGACCGGTTACCAATAAAGGCTCGAACTGGGCGTGGCCGCCCAGGGCGTCATGTCTCATCTGGCGGTTTGATTCGTACTGATTTCGAATGGTCCTTCAGCGCATTTCAATCTGCGCCTGCAACTGGCCGCCGACGATGGATATTTCTTTGAACTGTTCACCGTCGCGCAGCACGAACAACGCGTCCATCCCGCGCTCTTGTGCCAGGCGTGGGCCTTCGGTTTCGCCCAGCACCATCAGCGCCGTGGCCCAGGCGTCGGCGAGCATGCATGAGGCCGCCACCACTGTGACGGCCGCGAGCGCGTTGCACAGCGGTGCGCCGGTGGCCGGGTTCATGGTGTGGGCATAGGACTGCCCCCTCACATCGACCCAGTGTCGGTAGTCTCCGGACGTGGCGATGGCAGCGTCGCTGAGTTCCATCACACCCATGACTTCGCGCACCCCCCGGCAGGGTTTTTCAATGGCTACGACCCAGGGTTGGGCATCAGGTTTGACGCCGCGGGCGCGCATCTCGCCATCGATGCCGACCAGATAACGAGTGATGCCAAAACCCTCCAGACAGCGGGCCAGCTCATCGACAGCAAAACCCTTGGCGATACCGTTCAGATCGAGGTTCAGCGACGCACGTTTGCGCACCTGATTACGTTGCGGGTCAACGCTCAGCGCCGCACTGGCGGACAGGCGAGCTTGCGGCGGCAGCGTGTCGAGCATCTGCTCCGTGACGGTCTGTTCGCCGGGGCCGAACCCCCAGGCATTCACCAGATCGCCGACCGCGATGTCGAAGGCGCCGCCGGATTGCTGACTGACACGCAGCGCGGCAGACAGCACCATGGCCAGTTCCTTGGGTACCGGCACCCACTCCTGTTCGGGGGCGACGTTGAGGCGGTTGAGATCGGAGTCGGGTTTCCAGGTGGACATTTGCTGGTCTACCCGGGCCACGGCGCGTGCCAGGCTATGGTCGATGTTGTCGGTATTGATCCCGGCTTGCGCATAGAACAGGGCGGTGTAACGGGTGCCCATGGTCTCGCCATTCAGGCTGTAGCGTTGCAAGTCAGTAGACATCTTCACGGTAGCGTCCTTGTGCCTTGAGGGTCAGCACACTCAGGTTGATCGGCGCCAGCACTTCATCCAGGGCCTGCATCACGCCCTTGGCCATCTCGCGACCGCCACACACCAACACTTGGGCGCCTTTCTCAATCAACCGRCGCAAGACCAGCGCATCGCTGATCAACCGGTCTTGCACGTAACTGCCGTCCATGACCTGGGAGAAGGCGGCACGCAATGCCGTGAGGCGCTGGTCCGCCAGGTAACGCTTGAGCTCTGATTCATAGAGGAAATCCGAAGCCGGATTACGCCCGCCCCAATACAAGTGCATGGGGTGTCGGGCCTTGTTGTTGCGGATAAAACCGGTCAAGGGACCTATGCCGGTACCGGCGCCGATCAGGATCACCGGGTGCGCGCCCGACGCCGGACGAAATTGTGGGTTGGGCTGGATAAAAGCTTCGATCGACGCACCGATGTCCAGGTTGTGAAGGAATTGCGAGCACACGCCACCTTCGTGTTTACGTACGCAGATTTCCAGCACACCGTCCTGCGAACTGCTGGCCAGCGAGTAAAACCGCGGGATCGCGCTACCAGGGGGCAGAATCCCTGCGAGGTCTCCGGCCAGAAACTCCGGCAGCTCGCTGGCTGCCTTGAAGCGTAGTACGTGGGTCGGCGCATTCACCTGTTCGCCGTAGGCGATGCGCTCCATCAGAATCAGTTGATGGGTACGTGGCTGCTCCGGAGTATGGACCAGCGTCAGGTCCTGCCCCAGTACTTTGCCCAGTGCGCGGCCCCAGCGAGCAAATTCCTGGGCGGACTGGCGGTTGACGGTTTCCAGCTCCAGCAGCGGTGAGCCACCGGCCTGTAACATCGCGTCCTGCACCTGATGGGCGTACTGACAGAACTGCGCAAACTGGCGGTCGCCCAAGCCCAGCACGGCAAACGGCAGGCCGGGTTTGAGGCCGACCCTGGTCAACCGTGCCAGGAACTGCGAAGCCGAGGCCGGGGCATCGCCGTCGCCGTGGGTCGCGGTGAGGATGAATACCCGTTGGGCATTGCTGTATTCGCTGGTGTATTGATTCATCGCCGCGCTATGTACTCGGTGTCCGGCCTGGTGCAAAGCGTCATGCAAGGTGTTGGCAAAGCCCCAGGTGCTATTGTTTTCACTGCCGACCAGAATCACGCTGTCGGCGGATTGCGCGGTGCAGTTTTCACGGATGTTCGGAGCGGCCTTGCGGCGGCGCCACCACAGCAGGATGCCGGTCACGCTCATCAACGGCACGCAGAGGGCACAAAGCCCCAGCGGCAGACCGAGCCACCAGAGGCCTTCACCGGTGTGCAATTGATAAATCAATTCGTAGACGTTGCGCATCGAATCGTGGGCTTGATAGGACAGCAAAGTGCCGCTGGCCTGGTCCACGTAACCGTCGCCCTGGGCCGTGCGCAGGGAAAACACGTCTTGCGGGTTATTGGGGTTCGGGTAGACCAGCTCGCGCAGGTCATTCAGGTCAGTGGCCTGCAAGGCTTTCAGGTTCGCCACCGGCAAGGCCGGGCCGGCGCTGACGTGGGCGGGGAAGGTGGGCTCATTCTGACTGCCATCAGCGATAAAGCCGAAAGTCGTGGCGCACATATAGAGCCCGCTCAGTGCCGACAACAGCAGCCCAAGCAATGCCAGGCGTCCGACTTCAGCATGCCAGCGCTGGCTGAAGGAACCTCGCAGTGGCCGCAACAGGTTGCGCCAGCCGCCCAGCCGCCGGGCCAGCAACAGCGCACCAGACACCGACAGCATCAGCATCAACAGCGCGCCGACTCCAGACACCCCGTGGCCAGGTGTGCCAAGGAACAGCGAGCGGTGCAGGTCTTTCATCCAGCGCGAGAAGGCGGATGGCTCGTAAGGTGCGAGGCCTTGACCGGTCAGTGGATCGACCTTTTCGGCCCCGGCCTGACCGTCCTGGTTGTAGTAGACGATGACCGTCCCGGACGCTGTGCGCTGGATCTGCTCCACGCCTTGGAAATGGCTGGCTACGCGCCCGGCCAGTTGACTGACGTTGACTTGCCCGGCAGCGGTGGACGTGCTGTGCAGGCGTTCCAGGGCGGGGTCGACAGACAGCATCGCGCCGCTGATGGCTAACAGCATGACCAGCAGGGCGGCGATCAGGCCGGGCAGGGAATGGAACTGGCGAAGCATGTTCAGCCTCCAGAATGGCCAGTGCTACAGATCGTAAGTAAAGGACTCGACGTAGGTGCTGCCGGTCGCCGGCTTGCCTGCGCCCTTGGACGTCAGGGGCACGCTGACATCGGCGCGGGCATCACGTTTGTCCTCGACGGCGCTGTCGATGCGGATTTGATAGCCGGCATCGATCAGGGTGTCTGCCAGTTCGACACTGACTTTGAGGGTGCGCCCACTGCCGACGCTGGCGCCGCTGACCCCGTCAAACTCGCTCGGGTTCATCCCGCTTCCACGGGCCCAGTCGGCCAGATGCCTGTAATACTTGGCCTTCTTGCCGGCCACCCAGAGGGTTTTCTGGTATTGGCCAGTGCCATCGGTGACGTAGATCGCCAGATACGCATCATTGCCGCCGTAGTCCTTGAGCTGAGTGGTCAAGGTCACTTCACGGGCCTGGACCAGTCCTGGCAGGGCAACGGCGCCGGCGAGGCAGGATGCAGCGATAATTTTTTTCATGGGAGTGTCCTTTTGATCGTTGGGTCCAGATCCTGGACTTGCTTGCTGACAGCAACCTGAAGCGCAGTAAAAATCATCGACAGAGGGACTCACCTGAATCTTCAGATTCACGTCAGGTAAGGCGATTAAGGTGCTGCACGATAATCATCAAGGAGGTGCCAGATGCGGGTTTTATTGGTCGAGGACGCACCGGGGTTGGGGGAGGCGGTGCGCGAACAGATCGCCGATGACGGCCACGCCGTCGATTGGGTACAGCGCCTGGAGCATGCGCGCAACAGTGTGCGCACTACCCCTTACGACCTGATCCTGCTTGACCTGATGTTGCCGGACGGTCGCGGGCTGGATTTTTTGCGTCAGCAGCGTTCCGCAGGGGATACAACGCCGGTGATCATCCTGACCGCCCAGGATCAGATATCCGATCGTATCGCCGGCCTCAATGCCGGGGCCGATGATTATCTGGTCAAACCGTTCGACCTGTTTGAACTATCGGCCCGTGTGGCTGCAGTGGCTCGCCGTTACAGCGGCAACCCCAACCCGCAGATCAAACTCGGCGAATTGCAGATCGATATGAGTGCCCGTACGGTGCAGCGGGCCGGTGCGACTGTGGACCTCACGGCGCGGGAGTGGGCGCTGTTCGAGGCATTTGTCCAGCGCCCCAGCGCACTGCTGTCCAAGGCGCAGCTCGAAGAACGGTTGTACGCTTTCGGTGCCGAAATCGAGAGCAACACAATCGAGGTCTATATCAGCCGGTTGCGTAAGAAACTCGGGCGCGACCTGATTGAAACCGTGCGCGGCATGGGCTACCGGTTGACGTCCGCATGAAGTCGTCCAGCCTGCAAAAACGTCTCGGCGTGGGCTTGACCCTGGGCATGACCTTGCTTTGGCTGGGGGCGACCGTCGGCGCCTGGCTGGTGGTGCAACATGAGTTGAATGAGGCATTCGACAGCGCGCTGGAAGAGACGGCGCAACGCATGCTGCCCCTGGTCGTACTGGAAATCAGCAATCGGGAAAAGCCCGATGAGACACACCACGTGGCCCCCCTCACAATGCACAAGGAATACCTGACCTATCTGGTGCGCGATGCGAGGGGCAAGATCCTGATGCAATCCCACGACGCCAACCCGAATATCTTCAACAAACAACCGACCGAAGGTTTCTCCACCACTGAAAAATACCGTCTGTATGGCGCCAGTGCGTTGCGGGAAACGCTGTTCATTGAAATCGCCGAGCCCCTTGGCCATCGCCGTGAGGCTGCGCGGGAAGCCTTGTTTGCCTTGCTGATGCCGCTATTGGCGCTGATTCCCATCAGCCTGTTGGGCACCTGGTTATTCGTGCGCATCAGCCTGCGCAGCGTATTGGCCTATCGTCGAGCGGTGGAGGCCCGTGGGGTGGGTGATCTGTCGCCGATCAAAACGTCGCGCCTGCCGGCCGAAATCGATCCGCTGGCTGACGCGGTCAACCATCTGCTGGAGCGTTTGCGCAAGGCCCTGGAGGCCGAGCGTAGTTTTACCGCCAATAGCGCTCATGAACTGCGCACGCCACTGGCCGCTACCCTGGCGCAGGTCCAGCGGCTGCGTCACGAAGCGCCCGAAGGCCCGTTGCGAGTGCGCGCGGCAAAGATCGAAAACTCGTTGCGCGAGTTGGCGCGGCTCTCGGAAAAGCTTATGCAACTGGCCAAGGCCGAAGGCGGTGGGCTGCTGTCCGAAACGCCCCAGGATCTCGTTCCGTTGCTGGTCCATGTGGTTGATGAGTGGAACCATAGCAGCGCTCGCCACATCGAGCTGCAGTTGCCAACCCAGGCCTGCGTGTACTCGGTCATTGATCCGGATGCTTTCGGTATTCTGTTGCGCAACCTGATCGAGAATGCGCTGAAGTACGGTGCGATGGATCAACCGATCGAAGTCAGTC
The DNA here is from genome assembly GCF_056396925.1 of Pseudomonas sp. 05N433. Taxonomy (NCBI): domain Bacteria; kingdom Pseudomonadati; phylum Pseudomonadota; class Gammaproteobacteria; order Pseudomonadales; family Pseudomonadaceae; genus Pseudomonas; species Pseudomonas sp. 05N433. The sequence goes on from NZ_JBFTML010000011.1 coordinate 119,618, forward strand.
TGACCGACCAGGCGTTGCTACGGGTGGTCAACGGTGGCCCGGTGGTGCCGGAGCCCGTGTTGCAGCACCTGACCGAGCGTTTTGTGCGCGGTCACAGTGAAGCCAGCGGGTCAGGGTTGGGGTTGGCGATTGCCAAAACCATTGTGCAGGGGGTCAACGCGCGAATGATGCTGGTGTCGCCGGCAACAGGTCGACAGGAGGGATTCGAAGTCTGCGTCTGGTTACCGCTCGTGTCCGCTGTCGAAGGCTGAGGGCATGCTTGGCATGTGCTAACTGTTCGCCACTATTTTCTCTGGCTACCCATGGACGAGGAGAGTCCGGGCAGAATTACAGCACCGATCTCAGACCAGGTTGACAGGTGTAAAAGCGTTATCGCTCAGCCACCAACAACAACGACTGCGGCACCGGACTTTGCGGGTGCTGCGGCTCTTGCAGGCTGGCCAGCCGAAAACCGGCCATGTCCAGGGCATTGAGCCAACTGGACAAGGTGCGCGAGTACCACGGCATGGGTTGCCACTGCCCCTTGAACCCGGCGAAGGTTTCTTCCCGCCAACCGTCCTGATAGTCGCCCGCCGCCGCGGTCCACGGATGCAGCGTCTGGATCACCAGCGCGCCACCGGGGGCGAGCAGGGCGTTCATGGCGGCGAGCAGGGGGATGATGTCCTGATGCAACAGGGCGAAGTTGGCGCAGATCAGGTCGTAGTCGCTGCCGATGTCCACCTTCGCCTCGACCAACTCGTCATAGCTCGCCAAATGCACCCGCGAAGAGCCCGCCGCCCGTGCTGCCTCGACCAGTGTCGCATCGCCATCCACACCGACCGCCTCGATGGCCCGTTCAGCCAGCGCCCGCAACAGCCAGCCCTCGCCGCAGCCCAGGTCGAGCACACGCTCGGGTTGGCGGCCCAGTATCGCCAGCAGGATTGCCTGGTCGGTGACCTTGAGTCGGCTTTCGATGGTGCCGGTGCGGATAGCCTCGATCCAGGGCTTGGCGTTGTGGTGCCAGCTCTGGAGGAGGGTGGATTCGGGGGCGGGCATTTTGATGTCCAGAGTAATGGGGTGGATGGAAGGATAGGACAAGTGCAGGGCCTTGTTGGGGAAAGAGCTGAACCGGGGCAATTGCAGGGATAAAACTCGTGTGCCTTTGACGGTCTGTCGATTGCTACACACAGTCGTTCGGCATGATCTAAGCTCCTCAAGGTATGGCTTTTCGAGCAGGGGTTTCCATGCGAAACACACCTGAAAACAGTCTGAAAATAGCGTTGAAAGCCTGTAGAGACAGCTTTGTTTCTGTTGGCTTTTTCAGCTTTTTCATCAACGCGCTGATGCTCGTTCCTACCTTCTATATGCTTCAGGTGTATGGACGAGTGGTCACCAGCGGAAGTCTGACGACCCTGGCGATGCTGACGCTGATCATGACCGGGTTGGTGGTAACACTCGGTTCTCTGGAATGGGTGCGTTCACGCATCATGGTTCGGGTCAGTACCCGGCTGGATGTGTTGCTGAGTCGCCAGGTCTATAAGGCCAGTTTCAAACGGGCGCTGGAAAGTGGCGGCATGGATGCCTCGGCCCAGTCACTCAACGACTTGACGGGCTTGAGACAGTTTCTCTCCGGTAATGGATTGTTCGCCTTTTTTGATGCGCCCTGGTTGCCTATCTATGTCGCTGTGATGTTCATGTTCCATCCCTGGTATGGCTGGGTAGCGGTGGGCAGTGCGTTGTTGTTGTTATTTCTCGCGTTTCTCAATGAGAGGTTGACGGGGCCGGCACTTGCCCAGGCTAACAAGGAACATATCAGCGCGACGCTCCATACCACGAAAAATCTGCGCAACGCTGAAGTCATCGAGTCCATGGGCATGCTTGAAACCCTGATGGACCGTTGGGGGCGTCGCCAAAGGCATGTCCTGATGCTGCAGTCCGGGGCGAGCGATAGAGGTGGCATCATCAGCACGCTTTCCAGGTCCTTCCGGATCCTGGTGCAATCGCTGATCCTGGGGCTGGGGGCGTACCTGACCGTGGATCACCAGGTGGGGCCAGGCATGGTGTTTGCCGGGTCCGTGCTGCTAGGGCGCGCCTTGGCCCCCATCGATCTGATTATCGGCAGCTGGAAGGGCTTTATTGCGGCCCGTTCGCAGTACCGCCGTCTCAACGACATCCTCGACAAACAACAGGCTCAGCCCGAGCGTATGTCATTGCCTGCGCCTCAGGGTCATGTGCAGGTGGAGAATCTGATCGTCGCGGCACCTGGCTCGAAAACCCCGATCATCAAAAACATAAGTTTCAGCGTACCTGCCGGCTGCATTGTCGGAATCATCGGTCCAAGTGCCGCGGGCAAGTCCACCCTGGCCAGGGCACTGATGGGGGTATGGGCGCCGCAGCATGGGGTGGTCCGGCTCGATGGCGCGGACATCAGCGCGTGGGACAAACATGAACTCGGGCCGTACATAGGTTACTTGCCCCAGGACATTGAATTATTCGAAGGCAGCGTCAGCGAGAACATTGCCCGCTTCGCCGAGGTCGACTCCGAGAAAGTCGTTCTGGCGGCCAAGTCTGCCGGCGTTCACGAAATGATTCTGCTGTTGCCCGATGGCTATGACACCGTCATTGGCAGCGATGGCGTCATGCTGTCGGGAGGGCAGCGCCAACGCATAGGCCTGGCCCGTGCCCTGTATGGCAACCCGCGGCTGATTATCCTCGACGAGCCCAATTCCAATCTCGACGAAGTCGGTGATCGTGCCCTGGCGGTGGCCATCCAGCAGCTCAAGCTGACAGGCGCAACCGTTTTTGTGATTACCCACCGAACCAACATTGTGTCCCAACTTGACCGGCTGATGGTGATGAGTGATGGCGCCATCAGTCTCTATGGACCACGCGAACAAGTGCTGGCCGAACTCGCGCAGCGGGCACAAAAGCACGCCTCGCAAGCAGGCGCAAGCGTGGCTTCGGTGGCTACTCGCAAGGGTGATGCCGATGAACAGTACGATGCTCAGTCGTCAAACAGATAACTTCGCCGACCTGGCGGTATCTGATCGAAAGATCCGTCGCCTGGGTTTTGGCATTTTATTGATGACCTTCGGGGTGTTCGGCACCTGGGCGGCGGTCGCACCGATCGATGGCGCGGCTTACGCGCCTGGTGTGGTCACCGTGCAGGCTTATCGGAAAACGGTACAACACCTCGAAGGTGGCATCGTCAAAGAGGTGTTGGCCCATGACGGTGACATCGTCAAGCAGGATGACCCGCTGATTATTCTCGATGATGCCCAGCTGCGATCCGAATACGAGATGACCCGAAGCCAGCTCATTGCCGCCAGAGCCATGGAGGCAAGACTCAAGGCTGAGCGGGACAATCTGCCAGTCATTGGCTTTGACGTCATGACCGATGCCGACAGTCTGCGAGGTGCCGAGGCGCGCCAGGGCGAGACCCAGGTATTCAACGCACGACGGGGCTCACGGTTGGGCCAGATATCGGTGCTGCAAGAGCGCATTGGTCAGTTGAATCAACAGATCAAGGGGCTGGAGGCGATGATTGGTGTCAAGAGCCAACTGAATAAATCCTACAGCGGTGAAATCGTTGAATTGACAGACATGTTGTCACAAGGGTTCGTCGACAAACAACGCCTGCTTGAGCAGCAGCGCAAGCTTGAAATGGTCAAGTCCGAATTGGCCGACCATCGTTCGACCATCACCAGGACGCGCCTGCAGATCAATGAAACACAGCTGCAGATTCTACAAGTCGATAAAGACTTCAATGCCGATGTCGCCAAACAATTGGCCGATGTCCAGACCAAAATCTACGACCTGCAAGAGAAGGCTTCCGCCCTGGAAGACCGGCTCAGCCATATCATCATCCGCGCACCCGAATCGGGCATGGTGATAGGCATGACGGTGCATACGATTGGCGGCGTCGTGCGCTCGGCGACTCCTTTGCTGGACATCGTTCCCTCGGTTTCTGAACTGGTCATAGAGGCCCAGGTGGCGCCGGTCGATATCGATCGCATCGCCATCGGCAAGCGTGCCGATATCCGTTTCGGCGCGTTCAACAGTGCGACCACGCCGGTGATCCAGGGCGAGGTCATCAGTGTCTCGGCGGACCGGCTGGTCAACGAAAAGACCGGGACTCCCTATTACCTGGCGCGGGTCCGGGTCACCGAAGCCGGCGTGCGCGCCTTGGGTGATCGCAAATTACTGCCGGGGATGCCTGCGGACGTGTTGATCATCACGGGGCAACGCACGCTGTTGCAATACCTTCTGCAGCCGGCCCGCAATGTCATCTCTCAAGCGTTGATCGAGGAGTGATCATGCGAGCGTCGACAGTTCTGCTGGGCGGGGCGTTCATGTTTGCCGCGGGTGCCGTTCTGGCGCAAACCACTGAAGCAAAGCCGACCGGGGTCAGTGCCTCGACGTATTCCACGGATCTCATGCAGTTGTACCGCGAGGCCCGGCTGGAAGACCCGCGAGTGTTGGCCTCGTATGCGCGAGCGAAGGCGGGCGAGGAACATCAACGCGAGGCCCTGGGCTCGCTGTTACCACAGGTATCGCTCAACGCCGGGCAGAACCGGATTCATCAGGAGAGCGACCTGGTGCAGCGCAGTTACGATAGCGAAATCTACAGCCTGGTGCTGCGTCAATACCTTTACAACAAGGCCGCGTGGGAGAACTACCAAAGATTCAAAAGCCTGGCCAAGCAAACCGAATCAGAAGCGCAGGAGGCCCAGGCCGAGGCCACAGTGGATTTAGCCCAGCGTTACTTCGCCGCATTGGCGGCCGAGGATGAACTGGAGTTGGTAAAGGCGGAGCRTCAAACCACGCAAAAGAGCCTGGACAGGGTCAATGCGTTGTACGAAAAGCAGCTGGCAATGATTACCGATCAACTCGACCTCAAGGCCCGGGTCGATTTGCTGGCGGCGCAGGAGCTGGATGCCCAGAACCAGGCCAGTATCACCCGCGAGGCACTGGCGGAGATCGTCGGCCGGCCAGTCAAGGAGAAGCTCAACCGGATTCGCGATGACGTGCAACTACAAGTGTCGACGCAGAGTCTTGAAACGTGGGTCCGCGAGGGGATAGCGCAAAACCCGGCGCTCAAGGCCAACGAAAGTGGTGTCGAGGCCGCAGGCGCTGCGTTGCGCGGCGGCAAGGGCGGACACTATCCGACCGTGAGCCTGTCTCTGAGCGCGCAACAGACCAACGAGGGCTACAACAACTCCCTGGCGCCGCGTACCGACAGTTATGTCGCCGGTATTGGCGTGCAAGTGCCGATATACAGCGGTGGTTCAACCTCGGCGCGGGTGCGGGGGCTCTACCAGGATCAGATTGTGGCGGAGCAGCAACTGGAAGCAGTCCAGCGCCAGGTGGTCAAGGAGATCACCACCGCTTACCTGACGGCCAACTCGAGCGCAGAAAAGATCAGTGCGAGCCGGCATGCCCTGGCCTCGGCACAGCTGTCCAGAGTGGCGGCAGAAAAAGGACTCAGTTACGGAATGGTCAATGCCGTCGATGTACTGACCAGCGTACGCAACGAATTCCGGGCTCGTCGAGATCTGCTCAAGACCCAATACGACTTCGTCACCAATGTCTTCACGCTCAATCGCTGGGCGGGCAAGCCGCCTGTCGAGAGTGTCGAAAACGTCAATGCCTGGCTGAGCCCCCGCAGCTCCAGTCAAAAACTCACATCCCCCTGAACCTGCCAGCAATACCGCCGTTGTAGACCCTCCAGCCAGGCTGTTTTTTCAGTGCCTGCCCGCGGGCCTGGGGCCGGCTTGTGGGTGGCTCGATGCGGTGGGTTTCGCCGACAAATTGACGCTGGTTTTATTGTCATACTTTGCTGCACGCCACTCGTCGGTTAATTGACGATTTTGATCGGGGCAGACTTCAGCCGCAGGTCGCCGGTGGCGAGCCTAAGACCTTGATTTTTTAGGGGGGATGGCACCGCTGGGAACATCAGCCGGGCTATCCGCATGAGGCTGAGTCGACGACTGGCGGATGGCTGGGCCGGCAGCGCGCCGGGCTGGCCTAGACTCAGTTGAGCGGTTCGCGGGAGCACATCATCAAGCGCAAACTATTGATGATTATTCCTATTTTTGTTGTTTCGATGGCTTTTGCCCGGCTTCTGGGAACGTCCGCAATCCCTGCCGGTGCAACGGGTGGAAGTGTCCCCCAGGGCTAATACCCGGGCGGGCACTGTCAAGGCCTGACGACGCTCGTATCTGTCCATCAATCGTGATGGACAGGTGAATGAGCTGTTGATCCAGGAAGGCCAGCGGGTGGAGGCCATCGTTCATTTTTCAAGGGAGTCAGGACGGTAATGACGACCCAAATAAAACCAATAAGCGTGATGCTGATCGACTGTCGTCCTCTTGTTCTTATGGGCCTTCAAGACTTGATCAATGCCCGCAAGCCTCAGATGGAAGTGAGCGGGCAGGCCACCACCTATACCAAAGCGCTGGATCTTGCCGATCAGTTGCGTCCCGATGTCATTTTTTTCAGTTTCTTTCCGGATGCGCTGAACCCATTGGCGGTCGTCGCGGGGCTCGCCCGTAGCGCCGAAATGAAAGTCCTGGTGCTCAAGAGCCTGTACGAAACCGTCCCTGTTGCCCAGGCGATAGAGGCGGGCGCACGCGGCGTCGTGCTGGCGGAAGACCCGACGGAATCGATCATCCGAGCCATCATCCAGGTCCACCATCGCGACATCGGGCTGGATAGAGCCTGGGTCGGTGGGCTTTCCGACTATGCCGCGACCGGGCATATACCTTTGAAATGCAATTCGGAGCAGGCGAAACAGGCGCGGCTGACGCTGCGTGAAAAGGAACTGATTCGCGCCATCGTGGGGGATCCGTCTGCCAAATACATGTGCATCGCCGGGCGCCTGGGTATCAGCGAGCACACCGTGCACAACCACCTCAGTAATATTTATCAAAAGCTTAATCTCGTTAACCGTATCGACTTGCTGATATACGCACAGAAGCACGGGCTCACCAACAACGAAGAACCGCCCGAGTCCACTTGGGTGGAGCTGCATTGAATTTCTTTGGGGCGCCCAGGCCGTCACTGTGTCGCCGTCCGTGAATCCCATATCAGACCTGTAAGGCATGCGAGGGTGGTTTCTACGCCACCCTCGCATTCTTTCACGCGTGCGCTTCCTCAGGCGCTGCCATGGACAATGTCGGTATTCAGAACATCAACCCCGACCAAGGTGATGGTCGTGATTTGTCCGCCCGTTTCGGCGATCGTCACGATGCTGTTGGCGCCGCTGTTGTCGATCGACTGGACAACGGAGCTTTGGTCGCCGTTGAGCACCAGCGTGTCTCGCAGGCCTGCGCTCGCATCGAAGCCGGTGACTTGGTACTTGTTTTGGGTGAATGACAAATCGACGTTGAAGGCATCCCGCACACCGGCCGTGCCAGCCAGCGTGAAGTCGAAGGTGGTGCCCAAGTCGTTGGCGAACAGGTTGGCGTTGAAACCACTCGTCGCCGAGTCCCCATCCTTGTCCGTCAGCGTCGCGTTGAACGCCAGCTTGATATCACTGGCCATGTTCTCGGTCTGCTGAATGAACTGGATCACCGGGATCTTGACATCGCCTCGGCCCATCGTGAGCTGAACCGCGTCAATCAGCAGCGAGCCTTCCTTTTGAACGAGGAAGGACACTTGTCCGCCGGCTTCTGGCGTCAGAGTGTTCACCTCGGTGAGGGCCGAAAACGTGCCATTCTCGTAGTAGATCCGGTAGTACAGGTCCTCGGTCGCCGTGTTGTACCCCCCCACGGAGTTGTCGATGAAAATCTTCATCCCCGTCAGCAGGCTTTCCGGATTGATCACGAAACTTTCATCGGCGGCGCTGATGGCCGCCAGGCTGTCTCCCTGGAGAAGGTTATTGCCGACGCCGATGCCGGACGTGCTGACGTTCATGGCCGCCGGGTCGATGTACGACGGCAGGGGGGTGGTCTGTAGCTGGGCTTCGGTGGGGTCGGGTTTACCGAGCCCGATACCGCTCAGGATGTCCGAAGGCAACGCCGTTGCCTTGGCGGAAAAGAACACAATCTCCTCGGAGGGTGAAGGAATAGTCGGCGGATTCTGCGCCGGGATCAGCAACGTGCGCACCGGATCCGGGCCGCCGGCACTGAGCGAGCCGTCGGCGCTGCTGAGCACGATCGTCGAACTGAAACCTTGCACCAAGTCCAGTGTGTAGCTGCCATTGGTATAGGCGGTCAGCGTGTAGTCGACGCTGGTATTTGCCGTGGAGGCGTTGTTGTCGAAATCGCCGGTCAACGTGCCTGCGAAGTGGTAGGCGCCATTGGCATCCGGTGAGGGTGACTGCTCGGTGAGCGTGCCGGTGCCGGTGGTGGTCGTGTTGTCTGGCCGGACGAGGGTGAACTGGTTGTTCACCAACGAAATATCCAGCCCGGTTGCACCCAGTCCGTCGGCTCCGTTCGAGTGATCCCAGTACCCTGTTTGTGGAAGGACACTACCGGTCCCGATCAGGTTGCCGAAGGCAAGTGTAGGGCCGTCGTCCTTGAACACCAGGTTCTGCCCTATGTTCAGGGTCGCCTGGGCGCTGTCGCCGTCCCCATCGGTCTTGGTCGCTATCAGCGTCACCAGGTTGTCCGCCGACAGCGTCGTCGAATCATCGGGATTGCTGGCGTTGGGATGCACCACGGCACGGAGCTGGTCGAGGGTGACGTCGCCATTGGCGGCGACGCTGGCCGTGAACACCAGCAAGTTGCTGGTGGCCGTGCGGCCTTCGACCACGCCGCCGTTGAGCGACAGGTTCACCGCCTGGCCGCTGGCCGTGTCGGTCAGCCCGGAGGCCCCCACCACCACGCCCAGTGCATAGGTCAACGTGCCCGCACCGTCGGCGCCAAACGCCGAACTGAAGTTAGACGCAAAACTCTTGGTATCGTTGGTCGCCAGCACCGTCTCGTCGACCGTCAGTGTCGGCTCCGTGCCGGTGGTGCTGATGCTCGGTCCGTCGTCCTTGAACACCAGGTTTTGTCCGATGTTCAGGCTCGCCTGGGCGCTGTCGCCGTCCTTGTCGGTTTTGGTCGCCGTCAGGGTTACCAGGTTGTCCGCGGTCAGGGTCTTCGAGTCATCGGGATTGGTCGTGACGGGATGCACCACGGCCCGGAGTTGGTCGAGGGTGATGTCGCCATTGGCGGCCACGCTGACCGTGAACACCAGATCGTTGCTAAGGGCCGTGTGGCCTTCGACCACGCCACCGTTGAGCGACAGGTTGACCGCCTGGCCCGTGGCCGTGTCCACCAGCCCGGAGCCGCCCGCGACCACGCCCAGTGCGTAGGTCAGGGTGCCGGCCCCGTCAGCGCCGTACGCCGAACTGAAGTTAGCCGCGAAGCTCTTGGTATCGTTGGTCGCCAGCACCGTTTCGTCGACTGTCAGCGTTGGCTCGGTGCCGGTGGTGCTGATGCTGGGGGCGTCATCCTTGAACACCAGGTTCTGGCCGATGTTGAGCGTTGCCTGGGCGCTGTCGCCATCACCATCGGTCTTGGTTGCTGTCAGCGTGACCAAAGTGTCCGCAGTCAGGGTCTTCGAATCATCCGGATTGGTCGCATCGGGATGCACCACGGCGCGGAGCTGGTCGAGGGTGACGTCGCCATTGGCGGCGACGCTGACCGTGAACACCAACTGGCTGGTGGTGGCCGTGCGGCCTTCCACCACGCCGCCGTTGAGCGACAGGTTGACTGCCTCACCGGTGGCCGTATCGGTCAGCCCGGAGCCACCGGCGACCACGCCCAGTGCATAGGTCAGGGTGCCGGCGCCATCAGCGCCAAACGCCGAGCTGAAGTTGGCGGCAAAGCTCTTGGTATCATTGGTCGCCAGCACCGTCTCGTCCACCGTCAACGTAGGTTCCGTGCCGGTGGTGCTGATGCTTGGCCCGTCATCCTTGAACACCAGGTTCTGCCCTATGTTGAGGGTGGCCTGGGCGCTGTCGCCGTCCTTGTCGGTTTTGGTCGCCGTCAGGGTCACCAGATCGTCCGAGGTCAGGCTCGTCGAGTCATCGGGATTGGTCGTGACGGAATGCACCACAGCGCGGATCTGGTCGAGGGTGACGTCGCCATTAGCGGCGACACTGACCGTGAACACCAGGTCGTTGCTAATCGCCGTGTGGCCTTCCACCACGCCGCCGTTGAGCGACAGGTTGACCGCCTGGCCCGTGGCCGTATCCGTCAGCCCGGAGCCTCCCGCGACCACGCCCAGCGCATAGGTCAGCGTGCCGGCGCCATCAGCGCCAAACGCCGAGGTGAAGTTGGCGGCAAAGCTCTTGGTATCGTTGGTCGCCAGTACCGTTTCGTCCACTGTCAGCGTCGGTTCTGTACCGGTGGTGCTGATACTTGGCCCGTCGTCCTTGAACACCAGGTTCTGGCCGATGTTGAGGGTGGCCTGGGCGCTGTCGCCGTCCTTGTCGGTCTTGGTCGCTGTCAGCGTCACCAGGCTGTCCGAAGTCAGCGTCTTCGAATCATCCGGATTGCTTGCGTCGGAATGCACCACGGCCCGGAGTTGGTCGAGGGTGACGTCACCGTTGGCGGCGACGCTGACCGTGAATACCAGATCGTTGCTCGTCGCCGTGCGGCCTTCGACCACGCCGCCGTTAACCGACAAATTCACCACTTGGCCGGTGGCCGTGTCGGTCAGCCCGGAGGCACCCGCCACCACGCCCAGTGCATAGGTCAGCGTGCCGGCGCCATCGGCGCCATACGCCGAGGTGAAGTTGGCCGCAAAGCTCTGGGTGTCGTTGGTGGCCAGTGCCGTTTCGTCGACTGTCAGCGTCGGTTCCGTGCCAGTGGTGCTGATGCTCGGCCCGTCGTCCTTGAACACCAGGTTCTGGCCGATGTTGAGGGTGGCGTGGGCACTGTCGCCGTCCTTGTCAGTGATGGTTGCCGTCAGCGTCACCAGATTGTCCGCGGTCAGGGTCTTCGAATCATCGGGATTGGTGGTATTGGGATGCACCACGGCGCGGAGCTGGTCGAGGGTGACGTCGCCATTGGCGGCCACACTGACGGTGAACACCAGTAGGTTGGTGGTGGCCGTGTGACCTTCCACCACGCCGCCATTGAGCGACAGGTTCACCGCCTCGCCCGTGGCTGTGTCCACCAGCCCTGAGGCGCCCGCGACCACGCCCAGCGCATARGTCAGGGTGCCGGCCCCGTCAGCGCCATACGCCGAGCTGAAGTTGGCGGCGAAGCTCTTGGTATCGTTGGTCGCCAGTACCGTTTCGTCGACTGTCAGCGTTGGCTCGGTGCCGGTGGTGCTGATGCTGGGGGCGTCATCCTTGAACACCAGGTTCTGCCCGATATTKAGSGTGGCATGGACGCTGTCGYCGTCCCCATCGGTCTTGGTCGCCGTCAGCGTCACCAGGCTGTCCGAGGTCAGCGTCTTCGAATCATCGGGATTGGTCGCGTCGGGATGCACCACGGCGCGGATCTGGTCGAGGGTGACGTCGCCATTGGCGGCGACGCTGACGGTGAACACCAGCAGGTTGGTGGTGGCCGTACGGCCTTCGACCACGGTGCCGTTGAGCGACAGGTTGACTGCCTCACCGGTGGCGGCGTCCGTTAACCCTGAACCTCCCGCTACCACGCCCAGCGCATAGGTCAGCGTACCCGCACCATCAGCGCCAAACGCCGAGGTGAAGTTGGCGGCAAAGCTCTTGGTATCGTTGGTCGCCAGCACCGTTTCATCGACTGTCAGCGTCGGTTCGGTGCCAGTGGTGCTGATGCTCGGCCCGTCGTCCTCGAAGATCATCTTGGAGCCGATTTCGGCGGTTGATGTACTGGACTGCAGCACCTTGAAGCCGCCAATGTCGAAGTCAGCATGCGTCTTGTCGCCGCTCTTGTCGGTCAGCAACCCGGCGTTCTCGATCATCACGCGGTTGTGGTCGGTCGCCGTGCTGTAGGTGATCTGCGAATCGGTCGGAACGCCGGTGATCAGCACTGTGCCGTCGGCGTTGTAGGTGATGACGGCGGTGCTGACGGTGGCGCCCGCGAACGTCTTGACGGTGACACYGCCGTTGATGATCGCGACCTTTTCGGTGCTGTCGTTGGCGTAGCTGTTGACGAAGTTGACGCCGCTCTGCGACCCGCTGACGTTGTCGGCGTTCTTGACGGCGGTGAGCAAGAGCTTCGCAGTCGTGCCGCCCGTCTCCTGCACGATCTTGAAGGTCGCGGAACGGGCGCCGAAGTACTGGGTGAAGTCGATGTTCGCTTCGACCCCCGCTTCGCCCGGGCTCAGGTTGGGGATTGTGAAGTCTGCCTTGGCACCGCTGACGAAGCTGAAGCGCAGGCCTTCCTGTTCGGTGATCGCCTGGTTGTTGGTGCCCAGGGTTGTGCTGCCGCCGCCCTGGCTGCTGTTGACCGTATCGGCGCTGGTGATGGCAGCACTGCTTGCCGACTGATCCAGCGGATCCCTGCCGGTGACGACGATCGAGACACCGGGAATCCGGCCGTTCGCATCGGCCGTCGCGCCCATGGTTGTGAACATCAGGAACAACTGCTGGCCCGACGGCGCATTGGCC